>NZ_KV786922.1:0-11582 GCF_001806955.1 Burkholderia sp. HMSC10F09 | reverse complement strand
TCTCCGCGCGCATCTCGATGCGCAGCTTCGTATCGAGGTTCGACAGCGGCTCGTCCATCAGCACGAGCGGCGGCTCGATCACGATCGCGCGCGCGATCGCGACGCGCTGCTGCTGGCCGCCCGACAGCTGGCCCGGCAGCTTGCCTTCGTGGCCGACGAGCTGCACGAGTTCGAGCGCCTGCTGCGCGCGACTGCGCGCTTCGTGCTTCGGCACGCCGCGCATCTTCAGCCCGAAGCCGACATTGTCGAGCACGGTCATGTGCGGAAACAGCGCGTAGTTCTGGAACACCATCCCGAACCCGCGACGCTCGGGCGGCAGCACGTCGATGCGCGTGTCGTCGAGCCAGATGCCGCCGCGCGTGAGCGGCTGCAGCCCGGCAATGCAGTTCAGCGCGGTCGACTTGCCGCAGCCCGACGGGCCGAGCAGCGCAATGAACTCGCCGCGCCGGATGTCGAGGTCGAGCCCGTTCAGCGCGGCCACCTGCGCGCCTTCCGCGTTGGTGAAGCTGCGACAGACGCCATCGAGCCGCAACCGTTCGAAACTGTGCTTCATGCCCCACACTCCGATGACGCGGGCGCACCGGCGCCCGCGGGTTCGACCGTCACTTCGACTTCTGCGAGCCGATCTCGCGGTCCCACTTCTGGAACGCGGCGACCATCGCCTGCGCACTGAGCGGCTGCACGTGCGGACGCTCGGCCAGCAGCTTCGCGTATTCGGGGCGGCCGAACTTGCGGATCACGTCTTGGCTGTGCGCGGGCGCCATCTCGAGCGTGACGCCCTTCACGGCCGGGCCCGGATAGAAGTAGCCGTCGTCGTACGTCATCGCCTGCTGAGCCGGTTCGAGCAGGAAGGTCATCAGCTTGAACAGCACGTCGAGCTTGTCCTTCGGCACGCCCTTCGGAATCACCATATAGTGCGCGTCGTTCACCCACGTCATGTTGTCGAACGCCTGGATCCGGAAGTCGGCCGGCACGATGCCGAGCGCGCGCGGGTTGATGTCCCAGCCGGTGACGGTCACCGTCATGTCGCGCGTACCTTCGCCGAGCTCCTTCATCACGGCCGACGTGCCGCCCGGGTAGTACGGAATGCAGTCGTTGAGCTGCTTGAGGAAGGCCCAGGTCTTGTCCCAGCCGTTGATCGGGTCCTGCGGATTCTTGTCGCCGAGCACGTACGGCAGCCCCATCAGGAACGTGCGGCCCGGCCCCGAGTTCGCAGGCCGCGCGTAGATCAGCTTGTTCGGATGCGCCTTGCACCAGGCGAGCAGCTGCTCGGGCGTCTTCGGCGGCTCGCCGACCTTCGCCGGGTTGTATTCGAGCAGCGGGCCGGCCGGCATGTAGGTGACCTCGAGCCCGAAACCCTGCGCGAGATCCTGCATCTTGCGCGGGCCCGGCGCGTATTTGTCGAGCACGCCGGGAAGCGCGGCCGCATGGTCGGGCAGCAGCTTGAGCCAGAGGTTCTGCTCGATG
This sequence comes from Burkholderia sp. HMSC10F09, assembly GCF_001806955.1. NCBI lineage: Bacteria > Pseudomonadati > Pseudomonadota > Betaproteobacteria > Burkholderiales > Burkholderiaceae > Burkholderia > Burkholderia sp. HMSC10F09. Next base: position 10,115 of record NZ_KV786922.1, on the reverse strand, counting down.
CCGGCCGCGAGCGCGTCGGTGCCGGTCAGCACGAGGTCGATGTCCGCCCGCCCGGCCGCCTGCATCGCCTTGATCTTGCCCGGCAGCTGCGGCGCCGGCGCGTTCGTGAACGTGACGTTCGAGACGAGATTCGGATTCTTTTCCTTGAACGCCTCGATGGCCTTCTGCGTGAGCTGCAGGTTGCCCGCGACGTCGACGACATTCAGCGACACGGGCGCGGCGACGGCCGCCGCAGCCGACAACGTGAAACCCAGCGCGACGGCGATCCGGCGAACGATCCTGGTTGTGTTCATGTCTCCTCTCTGCGGTCAGTGGATGGGACCTTTCTTTCGCGAAATCATGACGGCGTTATACGATGTCGGTCAACAAAAAACCGTGACAACCGGGACGGGAATTTCCCTAACAAAAAGCTTGAATGAAACGGCGTCCGGCCGAGGAATCGGCTCGGTGCGTCCCGCGTGTTAAGACGTCATATAACGTCGCGCCGCGTTCGTCTGACGGTTCGCGGTGCCGCGCCGGACCGCGCATGCGCCGCGCGGTGTCCTGCACCCGTTTCCCGAATCGGCTACAGTGGGCCTTTTCGGCGCGCCCGCTCGCGCTGCCGCCACGATCGCACCGCCCTCGCGGCGCACGTTGCGGCGGCGCCCGGGCGCGGATTCTTCAACTCGACGAACGTATCCCCATGTCCGATCTGTCCGCCTTTCCGATCACGCAGAAGTGGCCGGCCCAGCATCCCGACCGTCTCCAGCTCTACTCGCTGCCGACGCCGAACGGCGTCAAGGTGTCGATCATGCTCGAGGAAACGGGACTGCCGTACGAGCCGCATCTCGTGCGCTTCGACACCAACGACCAGTTCTCGCCGGCGTTCCTGTCGCTGAACCCGAACAACAAGATTCCCGCGATCCTCGACCCGAACGGTCCGGAGGGCAAGCCGCTGCCGCTGTTCGAATCGGGCGCGATCCTGATCTATCTCGCCGACAAGACCGGCCAGCTGATTCCGAAGGATCCGGCCGGCCGCTACGAGACGATCCAGTGGGTGATGTTCCAGATGGGCGGGATCGGGCCGATGTTCGGCCAGCTCGGCTTCTTCCACAAGTTCGCGGGTCGCGAGTACGAGGACAAGCGTCCGCGCGACCGCTACGTCGCCGAGTCGAAGCGCCTGCTCGGCGTGCTCGATGCGCATCTGTCGAACCGGCAGTGGATGATGGGCGATACCTATACGATCGCCGACATCGCGATCTTCCCGTGGGTGCGCAACCTCGTCGGCTTCTACGAAGCGGGCGATCTGGTCGGCTTCGGCGAGTTCCGCCACGTCGCGCGCGCGCTCGAGGCGTTCGTCGCGCGGCCGGCCGTCGTGCGTGGGCTGAACATCCCGGCGCGCGACTGAGTCGCGCCCGCACCCGGTGCGGGCCGCCTGCTTCGATCGACGCCCGCTGCATCGCGCAGCGGGCGTCTCTCTTTGTGTCGACGCTTGCGCGACGCGCGCGTCGCTAGTCGCCATCGTTGCCATCGTTGCCGTCGACCGTGCGCTCCAGCCCGGCCAGCAGCTTGTCGAGCAGCCGCGCGAGCTGCGCCTGCTCTGCGGCCGACAACGCGGCCAGCATCGCGCGCTGGTCGTCGACGTGCGCGACCACCGCTTCGTCGATCAGCGCACGAGCGCACGAGCGCGCGACCAGCGTGCCACGCCCGTCGGCCATCGTCACGGTCGACCATGCGGCGACGCCGGCCGATGCGACATCGCTGACGGGCTTCGTGCAGGGCGTCGGCTATCTGATCGCGGGACTGTTTCCGTTCGCGGCGGGCATCGTGCGCCAGCATCTCGCGGATTTGACGCCTGCGTGGGTCGCGACGGCTTGTCTGTGCGTCGTGCTGCTCGTGCTCGCGGCCGGCTTCGCGCCGGGCATGACGCAGCGCGTCGTGCGGGCGTAAGCGCTGCGATCAGGCGCCGGCCCGCGCCCGATTACCCCGCACTGGCATACAACGTCGAATCCGCAAACCCCTGCGCGTCGAGCACGCGTCCGACCAGGATCAGCGCGGTGCGTTCGATCGACGTGTGCCGCACCTTGGCGACGATATCGGCCAGCGTGCCGACGACGCGTTCCTCATCGGGCCAGCTCGCGCGATACACGACCGCGACCGGGCAGTCGGGCCCGTAATGCGGCAGCACTTCGTCGACGATTTTTGCGAGATGACGCACGCCGAGATGGATCGCGAGCGTCGCGCGATGCGCGGCGAGCGAACCGAGCGTCTCGCCTTCGGGCATCGTCGTCTTGCCGGCGAAGCGCGTGAGGATCACCGTCTGCGCGACGCCCGGCAGCGTCAGCTCGACGCCGAGCGTCGCGGCGCATGCGGCCGTGGCCGTCACGCCCGGCACGATCTCGTACGGAATCCCGAGCGCCTTCAGCCGGCGGATCTGCTCGCCGATCGCGCCGTAGAGCGACGGATCGCCCGAATGCACGCGCGCGACGTCCTGCCCTTTCGCATGTGCGTCGGCGAGCAGCGCGACAATCGCGTCGAGATCGAGCTCGGCGGTATTGACGACCTGCTCCGCGCGATGGCCGTCGAGCACGGCCGCCGGCACGAGCGAGCCCGCATACAGAATCACCGGGCACGTGCGTACGAGGCGCTGGCCCTTCACCGTGATCAGCTCCGGGTCGCCGGGACCCGCGCCGATGAAATACACCGTCATCGAAAAAACTCCGTCAGTGGATGGGGCGATGCGCCGCGTCTCACGCGCGCGCGGCGGGATCGAGTGCAGCGAGCAGCGCGGCGGCCGACTCGAACGTGCGATCGGCATCGGGCAGTGTCGGTCGGCGCAGCATCACGACCGGCAGCCTGCGCTCGCGCGCGACCTCGAGCTTCGCTTCGGTCGCGCTGCCGCCGCTGTTCTTGCTGACGACGACATCGATCCCCGCGAGCGCGAACAGCGCGCGTTCGCCGTCGAGCGTGAACGGCCCGCGCGCGGCGACCACCTGTGCGCGCGCGTTGCCCGGATGCGGATCGAGGCAGCGCACGAGCCAGAACTGGTGCGGCGGGATCGCGTCGAGATGCGCGAGCGGTTCGCGACCGAGCGTGAACAGCGGCCGGCGGAACGGCGCGATCGCGGCCTCGATGCCGGCCCAGTCGTCGACCATGCGCCAGTCGTCGCCGGGTTGCGGCGTCCACGGTGCGCGGCGCAGTGCCCACAGCGGCACGCCGGCGTCGCGCGCGGCGGCAGCAGCGTTCGCGCTGATCCGCGCGGCATACGGATGCGTCGCATCGATCACGAGACCGATCCGCTCGGCGCGCAGATAGACGGCGAGCGCCGCCGCACCGCCGAAGCCGCCGACGCGTACCGCGCAGCGCAGATCGTCCGGCACCTTGCCGAGCCCCGCGAGGCTGTAGACGTGCTGCGGGCCGAGTGCGCGCGCGATCGTCAGCGCGTCGCCGGTGCCGCCGAGCAGCAGGATGCGCGCGCTCATCGTGCGCTCCCGACGAAACGGCCTTGCCGGTCGATCGCGAACATCTCGACGGCGACCGACGCGGGCACGATGTCGCGCGCGACGCGCAGCGCATGCGCGCAGACGACATCGCCGAGCGGCACGCCGTCCGCGCCCGCGAGCGCCAGCGCTTCGACGCTCGTATTGGCCGCGCGGATCGCGGCCTGCAACGCGTCGCTCGCGCCTGCATCGCGCGCCCACTGCGCGAGCAGCGGCAAGTCGATGCTCGAATGGCGGCTATGCAGATCGAGATGGCCGGCCGCGAGCTTGCTCAGCTTGCCGAAGCCCCCGCACATCGAGAGCCGTGCAACGGGCGCGCGCCGCAGATGCTTGAGCACCGCTCCGGCGAAATCGCCCATCTCGATCAGCGCGATGTCGGGCAGCCCGTAGTGCGCGCGCATGGCGTCCTCGCTCGCGTTGCCGGTGCACGCGGCGATATGCGCGACGCCGTTGGCGCGCGCGACGTCGATACCCTGATGGATCGACGCGATGTACGCGGAACAAGAGAACGGCCGCACGATGCCGGTCGTGCCGAGAATCGACAACCCGCCGACGATGCCGAGACGCGGATTCATCGTCTTCAGCGCGAGCGCCTCGCCGCCTTCGACGCCGATCGTCACGTCGAAGCCGCCCGTATAGCCCTGTTCGGCCGCGAGCGCGTCGAGATGCGTCGTCATCATCCGGCGCGGCACCGGATTGATCGCCGGTTCACCGATCGGCAACGCGAGGCCCGCGCGCGTGACCGTGCCGACGCCCGGCCCCGCATGAAAACGCACGCCGCGTGCGCCGCCGAGCGCGACGCGCGCGAAGATCAGCGCGCCGTGCGTGACGTCGGGATCGTCGCCGGCGTCCTTGATCGTGCCGGCTTCCGCGCCGTCGGCCGTCGCGCGGCAGAATTCGAGGCACATCACCACGCGCTGCCCTTTCGGCAAGACGATTTCGACCGCGTCGTCCGCGCGGCCCGCAAGCAGCAGGCGCGCCGCCGCGAGCGACGTCGCGGTCGCGCAACTGCCGGTCGTATAGCCGAAGCGCAGCGGCGCGGACCGTTCGGGCGTCTCGTCGCGCATCAGCGGCACTCCGCGGCGCACGGCGCGGCGGCCGTGTCGGGCTTGCGCACGTCGTACAGCGTGACGGGCAGCGCCTGCCGCCAGGTGTCGAAGCGGCCGAGCGGTTCCGCATGCGCGATCGACACGCGCGTGAGCGTGCCGCCGTGCGCGTCGCGCCATCCGGCGAGCGCGACGTCGCCCTGCAGCGTGACCGCGTTCGCGACGAGCCGGCCGCCCGGCTTCAGCGCGGCCCAGCATGCGTCCAGCACGCCGGGCGTCGTCGCGCCGCCGCCGATGAAGATCGCGTCGGGCGCGGCCAGTCCGGCCAGCGCGTCGGGCGCGCGGCCGGCGACGAGCTGCAGGCCCGGCACGCCGAGCGCGTCCCGGTTGTGTTCGATGAAGCGCTGCCGCTCCGCATGCGACTCGATCGCGATCGCCTGACACGACGGATGCGCGCGCATCCATTCGATGCCGATCGAGCCGCTGCCCGCACCGACATCCCACAGCAGTTCGCCGGGCGCCGGCGCGAGGCGCGCCAGCGTCAGCGCGCGCATGTCGCGCTTCGTCAGCTGGCCGTCGTGGCGATACGCGTCGTCGGGCAGCCCGGGCGTCAGTGCGCGGCGCGGTGCGTCGGGGCCGGCTTCGCAGTCGAGCGCGACGAGATTGAGTGCGGCCGTCTCTTCGACGTTCCAGTCTTGCGCGAGACCGTCGATGCGCCGCTCGAGCGGCCCGCCGAGGTGTTCGAACACGCTGATGCGCGTCGGGCCGAAGCCGCGTGCGACGAGCTCGGCCGCGACGGCGGCCGGTGTGCGGCCGTCCGCGCTCAGCACGAACAGGCGTCGACCCGGCAGCAGATGGCGCGCGAGCGTCGCGAGCGGACGGCCGACCAGCGACACGGCGCCGACGTCCTGCAGCGGCCAGCCGAGTCGCGCGGCCGCGAGCGACAGCGACGACGGCGCCGGCAGCACGCGCCATTCGTCGGCGCTGAGCCGGCGCGCCAGCGTCGCACCGACGCCGAACAGCATCGGGTCGCCGCTCGCGAGCACGCAGACCGGCGAGCCGCGCCGCGCGAGCACGCCAGACAGGTCGAACGGCGACGGCCACGCTTCGCGTGCGGCCGGCAGTCGCGAGGGCAGCATGTCGAGATGCCGCTTCGCGCCGACGACGAGCGTCGCGTCGAGCAGCGCGCGGCGTGCGGCGCGGCCGAGCCCCGCGAAGCCGTCGTCGCCGATGCCCACCACCGTCAGCCATGCCGTCATGCACCCTTCCCCATCGTTCGTCCTGTTGCCGCCGCGTACCGGTCTGCATCGCCAAAAACGGGATAGTACCGTGTTCGACTCCGCGTTTCATCGGCATGCCGGACGGCGCTTCGCGCATGCCGGCGATTCGGCGCGCGGCCGATTCGGCCGATGAAGATTGAGCCGATGAAATATCCGCGACGAGCGCACGGCGTTCGCCGTCCGGCGACGGAAGAACGGCTTCGGCACGGCGGCGCTGCCGTCCACGTGCCGCCGCACGGTTTTCGGGTCGCGGCCCGCCCGCGAAATCGGGTATCCTACGCGCGTTCGTTCGCCGGTGCCCTTCGGGGCCGAAGAGGGAACACAGGGCGCATCGCGCCGCTGTGGCTGCCCCCGCAACTGTAGACAGCGAGCCGATCTCCCCCTCATGCCACTGGTTTCACCGGGAAGGCCGGGAGCAGGCGCCGACCTGTCAGCCAGGAGACCTGCCGGCCTGAAAGTGCGTGCGTGCCAGCCGGCGTCGGGCGGGGTGTACCGATGCGTTGGCCGCGGCGCGACACTGTCCCGGTGCCCCGTTGAGTCCCGCCTTCTCCGTTCCGTTTACCGCGTCGCCTGTCGCGCGCCCGTCGGCGTGTCCGGGGCTCGTGCGCATCGTGGCGGCCGCCGACGGCGGACTGTGCCGGATCAAGCTGCCGGGCGGCCGGCTCGACGCGAGCCAGGCACGCGCGATCGCCGCCGCCGCGCGCAGGTACGGTTCCGGCGCGATCGACGCGACCAATCGCGCGAACCTTCAGTTACGCGGGATTCGCGACGGCGCGGCCGACGCGCTCGTGCACGCCTTGCTCGATGCGCGGCTCGGCCCGCACGCGGCCGAGCCGCGCGGGCTCGACGAGGCAGCCGCGCTGGCCGCGAGCGACGATGCACGCAACCTGATGCTGAGCCCGCTCGCCGGTCACGATCGCGCGGCGCTCGTCGACAGCCGCGCGTTCGCCGCGCCGCTGCTCGATCTGCTCGCGACGGACCCGCGCCGCGGCGAGCTGTCGCCGAAATTCTCGATCCAGTTCGATGGCGGCGAATCGGTCGCCGCGCTCGATCATCCGCACGACATCTGGCTCGCCGCGTGGCGCCGCGACGACGGCGCGACGCGCATCGCGGCCGGCCTCGCCGGCTGTCCGCCGACTTCGCGCGACGACGCCCCCGCGGCAGTCGACGTGGCGCCCGAGCATACGGTCGCACTCGTTCGCGCGCTGCTGCATGCGTTTCTCGATCTTGCACCGGCCGACGTCACGCGGATGCGTACGCTGCTCGCCGCGTGCGGCGAACCTGCGCTGCTGACGCGCGCGCAGCACGACCTGCCCTTCGCGCTGACTGCCGATCCCGCGCTGGCCCGCTGGCGGCGTGCGCCGTCCGATCCCGCGTGGCGCTTCGGTGCGCGCGCGTCGGTCGACGCGTCGCGCTGCAGCGTCGGCGCGCAGTTCGCGCTCGGACGGCTCGACGCCGCGCAACTGGACCGGCTCGCGGCACTGGCCGATGCATACGGCGACGGCACGCTGACGATGACGCCGTGGCAAGGCGTGTTCGTGCACGGCGTCGCGCACGCGCAGGCGCCGGCCGTGCTCGAGGCGCTGGCGGCGCTCGGTCTCGTCTGCGCGCCGTCCGATCCGCGCGCGACGCTCGTCGCGTGCGCGGGCAGCACGGGCTGCGCGAAAGCGCGCGCCGACACGAAACGCGACGCGCTCGCACTCGCCGCGCATGTCGGCCGGCCGGTCGACGTGCATCTGAGCGGCTGCGAGCGGCATTGCGCACTGCCGCGCACGGCTGCGCATACGCTCGTCGCGGTCGCGCCGGCGCGCTACGACCTGTATCGGCGCGATGTCGCGGCGGCCTCGCCGGGCATCGCGCTCGCCCACCATCTGACGATCGACCGCGCCGCGGCGCTGATTGCGCGCACGCGGCACGGCCACGACTCCAGCCAGGACACCACCGATGATTGACTATCTACGCGACGGGCAAGAGATCTACCGCCAGTCGTTCGCGACGATTCGCGCCGAAGCCGACTTGTCACGGATTCCGCCCGACCTCGAGAAGCTCGCGGTACGCGTGATCCACGCGTGCGGGATGGTCGACGTCGTCTACGATCTGCGGTTTTCCGAGGGCGCCGGCGCAGCCGGCCGTGCGGCGCTCGCGGCCGGCGCGCCGATCCTCTGCGATGCGCGGATGGTCGCCGAAGGGATCACGCGCGCGCGGCTGCCCGCCGGCAATCGCGTGCTCTGCACGCTGAACGCGCCGGAGGTGCCCGACCTCGCGCGCCAGCTCGGCAACACGCGCTCGGCGGCCGCGCTCGAACTGTGGCGCCCGCACCTGGCCGGCAGCATCGTCGCGATCGGCAACGCGCCGACCGCACTGTTTCATCTGCTCGACATGATCGACGCCGGCGCGCCGCGCCCCGCGCTGATTCTCGGCTTTCCGGTCGGTTTCATCGGCGCGGCCGAGTCGAAGGCGCTGCTCGCCGACGATAGTCGCGGCGTGCCGTACGTCGCACTGCTCGGCCGGCGCGGCGGCAGCGCGATGGCGGCCGCCGCAGTGAACGCACTCGCGTCGGAGGCCGAATGACGGCCGCGCGCGGACGCCTGTTCGGGATCGGCGTCGGCCCCGGCGACCCCGAGCTGATGACGCTGAAGGCGCTGCGTCTGCTGCAGGCCGCGCCGGTGGTCGCGTATTTCGTCGCGAAAGGCAAGAAGGGCAACGCGTACGGCATCGTCGAAGCGCACCTGCGCGACACGCAGCTGCAGCTGCCGCTCGTCTATCCCGTGACGACGGAGGTGCTGCCGCCGCCGCTCTGCTACGAAACCGTGATCGCCGACTTCTACGACACCGCTGCCCACATCGTCGCATCGCATCTCGACGCGGGCCGCGACGTCGCGGTGATCTGCGAGGGCGATCCGTTCTTCTACGGGTCGTACATGTATCTGCACGATCGCCTCGCGCCGCGCTACGACACCGAGGTCGTGCCGGGCGTGTGCGCGATGCTCGGCGGCACGGCCGTGCTCGGTCAGCCGCTCGTGTATCGCAACCAGAGCCTGTCGGTGCTATCCGGCGTGCTGCCCGAGCACGAGCTGCGCACGCGACTCGCTCAGGCGGACGCGGCCGTCGTGATGAAGCTCGGCCGCAATTTCGCCAAGGTGCGCCGCGTGCTCGACGAGCTCGGGCTCGCGCAGCGCGCGCGCTATGTGGAGCGCGCGACGATGGCGAGCCAGCGCATCGTGCCGCTCGACGAAGTCGATCCGATGGCGTCGCCGTATTTCTCGCTGCTCGTCGTGCCGGGGGAAAAATGGCAAGGATGACCACGCCGCCGGCGATCGTGGTGCTCGGCGCCGGTGCGCTCGACACCGCACGACGCATCCAGGCGCGCTATCCGGACGCGCAGGTGCACGGGCTCGCGTCACGCGTCGACGCGGACGTGCGCTTCGACGAACTCGGCGCGCATCTGCGCGAACTGTATGCACGCGGGCTGCCGATCGTCGCGCTGTGCGCGGCCGGCATCGTGATCCGCTGCATCGCGCCCGCGCTCGCGGACAAAGGCGTCGAGCCGCCCGTGCTCGCGGTGGCCGAGGACGGCTCGGCCGTCGTGCCGCTGCTCGGCGGGCTGACGGGCGTCAACGCGATCGCGCGCGAGATCGCCGCGCAACTCGGGATCGCGCCGGCGATCACGACGAGCGGTGAACTGCGCTTCGGCGCGTGCGTGCTGAATCCGCCCGACGGCTATGTGCTCGCCGATCTCGCGCAGGGCAAGCGCTTCGTGTCGGATTTGCTCGCCGGTGCGTCGACGCGCATCGAGGGCACGGCACCGTGGCTCGACGACGTCGCGCTGCCGCGCGACGCGGCGGCCGCCCATGCGATCCGCGTGACGCCCGACGCGGTGCGCGCCGCACGCGACGAGCTGGTGATTCATCCGCGCAGCGTCGTGGTCGGCGTCGGCGCGCACACAGGGCACGGCGTGCACGCGAGCCGCGCGGCCGAACCGCTCGCCGTGCGGATCGACGCGCTGCTCGACGCATGCGGGCTCGCGCGGCGTGCGCTCGCGGCGATCGTCGCGCCTGCGTCGGTCATCGGCGATCCGGCGCTCGATGCCGCCGCCGAAGCGCTCGACGTACCACTGCGTTTCGTCGATGCGGACGACGGTGTCGACGCCGGCATCGACGCCGCGGCCCTGCTCGCGCGCGCACTTCGCGTGCCGCACGCCTTGTGCGGCAACGCGGACGGCCTCGCGTGCACGGTCGCGACGCAGCCTGTCGATGCGGCGACGCTCGGCCGCGCACGCGGCCGCCTGACCGTGCTCGGGCTCGGGCCCG
>NZ_KV786921.1:0-10895 GCF_001806955.1 Burkholderia sp. HMSC10F09 | reverse complement strand
TGCGCTCTACCAACTGAGCTACTCCCGCGTATTGCGTTACCGCTGCTCCGCCACCGTTACTTCGTCGTGCAGCGGAGAAGCGAGATTATGTCGAAGGCACATTCGTGTGTCAAGGGCTTTTCGCGCCCTTTTTCCAAAAACTTTCGCCGTCCGCCCCGCGCGACGCGCATCACACGCCGCTGCGCTCGCGAATCTGCGGCCACGCGAGCTTCATGTAGTACAGCATCGACCAGATCGTCAGGATGGCCGCCAGATACATCAGCCACTCGCCCCACACGCGCGTGTCGATCGTCGCGACGCCGAGTGGCAGCGGCCCGTAGTACAGCAGCATCGGAATCGCGACCATCTGGCACGCAGTCTTGAACTTGCCGAGCTGGTTCACCGCGACGCTCTTCGACGCGCCGATCTGCGCCATCCATTCGCGCAACGCCGAAATCGCGATTTCGCGCCCGACGATCACGAGCGCGATCGCCGCATCGACGCGCGAGATCTGCACGAGGATCAGCAGCGCGGCCGTCACCATCAGCTTGTCCGCGACGGGATCGAGAAAGGCGCCGAACGACGACGTCTGGTTCCATTTGCGCGCGAGAAAGCCGTCGAACCAGTCGGTCAGCGCCGCCAGGATGAAGATCGCCGCGGCCGCGAGATTGCGATGCGCGCCGCCCATCACCGTGTCCGGCAGATAGAACACGCCGACGACGAGCGGAATCAGCACGATCCGCACCCACGTCAGGAAAATCGGAAAATTGAACGGCATGGCATCCGGGACAGTAAAGGATTCGCAATTGTGCCGTGTCGACCGGCCCGCTACAAGAACGCCGGCGCCCGGGCCGCGCGGCCCGCGGCGGCCGCGTCAGTGAAGCTGCTTGTAGATCTGCTCGGCGAGCGCGTGCGAAATGCCGTCGACGCTCGCGAGCTCTTCGACGCTCGCCGCGACGACGCCGCGCAACCCGCCGAAGCGCGCGAGCAGCCGCTGGCGACGTTTCGCGCCGACGCCTTCGAGCTCCTCGAGCCGCGACGTCTGGCGCGCCTTCGCGCGCTTCGCGCGCATCCCGGTGATCGCGAAACGGTGCGCCTCGTCACGGATCTGCGCGACGAGCATCAGCGCGGCGCTCTCCTTGCCGAGCTCGAGCGGCGCGCGGCCGTCGGCGAACACGAGCGTCTCGAGACCGACCTTGCGCCCCTCGCCCTTCGCGACGCCGACCAGCATCGACGTGTCGAGCCCCAGTTCCGTGAAGACCTGCCGCGCAATCTCGACCTGTCCCTTGCCGCCGTCGATCAGCACGATGTTCGGCAGCAGGCTCGACGTTTCGGCCTGACGCGTCGACTCGCCGTCGATGCCGGCCGCGTCGTCGGCAGCCGCCGCCTGCGCGGCCTGCTCGACCATCTTTTCGTAGCGGCGCGTGAGCACCTGGCGCATCGCCGCGTAGTCGTCGCCGGGCGTGATGCCGGTGATGTTGTAACGGCGATACTCGCCCGACTGCATCTTGTGATGGTGATAGACGACGCACGACGCCTGCGTCGCCTCGCCCATCGTGTGGCTGATGTCGAAGCATTCGATGCGCAGCGTCGCGAGATCGTCGCATTCGAGGCCGAGCGTCTCGGCGAGCGCGCGCGTGCGCGCCTGCTGGGAGCCCTGCTCGGACAGCAGCCGCGCGAGCGCGATCTGCGCATTCTGCTCGGCCATCGACAACCATGCGCGCCGCTGTCCCTGCGGCTGCCGCACCAGCGACACCCTGTGGCCGGCCTGTTCGGACAGCAGCTCGAGCAGGTCGCGGCTCGCCGGCGCGTGACTGACGACGAGCACCGGCGGCACGCGATTGCCGAGGTAGTGCTGCGCGATGAACGCGTCGAGCACTTCGGCTTCGATCGACGCCGTCGTATCGCGCGTGCTGCCCGGCTCGCCGGCGGGCGCCTCCGCCGGGACGTCGGGCGCATCGATCGCGTCCGCATCCGTATCGTCGCCGAGGCCGCCCTCCGCGAGCGTCAGCGCGCTTTCGACGTGCGTCGGGAAATATGCCTTGTCGCCGAGATGGCGGCCGCCACGCACCATCGCGAGATTCACGCACACGCGCCCGCCCTGCGCGACGACTGCGAGGATGTCGACGTCGCTGTCGCTGCCGACCTCGATCGCCTGCTGATGCAGCACGGTCGCGAGCGAGCTCATCTGGTTGCGCACCGCCGCCGCCTGTTCGAACTTCAGCTCGGCCGCGAACGCATGCATCTTCTGCTCGAGCTCCTTCATCACTTCGGACTGCCGGCCGAGCAGGAAGCGCGCGGCATTCGACACATCGACGGCGTAGTCCTCGGCCGAAATCGCGCCGACGCACGGCGCGGTGCAGCGCCCGATCTGATGCAGAAGGCACGGCCGCGTGCGGTTGTTGAAGACCGAATCCTCGCAGGTGCGCAGCTGGAACACGCGCTGCAGGATCTGAATGCTCTCGCGCACGGCCCACGCGCTCGGGAACGGCCCGAAATACTGGTTCTGCTTGTCGACCGCGCCGCGGTAGTACGCCATCCGCGGAAAGCGATGCGAGGTCAGCTTCAGGTACGGATACGACTTGTCGTCGCGAAACAGGATGTTGTAGCGCGGCGCGAGCGCCTTGATCAGGTTGTTCTCGAGCAGCAGCGCCTCGGCTTCCGATCGCGTGACGGTCGTCTCGATGCGCGCGATGCGCGTGACCATCATCGCGATGCGCGGCGACAGCTGCGTCTTCGTGAAATAGCTCGACACGCGCTTTTTCAGGTCGCGGGCCTTGCCGACGTAGAGCACCGCACCGGCCGCGTCGTAATAGCGGTAGACGCCCGGCATATGCGGGAGCTGCGCGAGGATCTTCTTCGGTTCGAACGGAGTATCGGGGGCTTCTGCGGATGTCATGCGTGATCCGGGCGCCGTCGGGCGCGGAACGGGTCCATTAGAATCGCCAGTTTAGAGCATTCACCGATCCGCTTCGATGCCCGACACCGTCCCCGCCCACGTCGCCGCGCCGCCGGTCGCGCCGAACGAACCCGTCGCGTGCGACCTCTTCTGCGCCGTCATCGACAACTTCGGCGACATCGGCGTGTGCTGGCGTCTCGCGCGTCAGCTCGCCGACGAGCATGGCTGGCAGGTGCGCCTGCTCGTCGACGATCTGCACACGTTCGTGCGCCTCGTGCCGGACGTCGATCCCGACGCCGCGCGCCAGACGATCGACGGCATCGCGATCGAGCACTGGCACGCGGAGGTCGGCGACACGCTCGAGATCGCCGACGTCGTGATCGAAGCGTTCGCCTGCGAACTGCCGGCCGCGTACCTCGCGGCGATGGCACGCCGCGCGCGCCGCCCGGTATGGATCAATCTCGAATATCTGAGCGCCGAAGACTGGGTCGCCGATTTCCATCTGCGGCCGTCGCCGCATCCGCGCTACCCGCTGCTGAAGACGTTCTTCTTCCCCGGTCTGTCGGCCGGCACCGGCGGCGTGCTGAAGGAGCGCGACCTCGACGCGCGGCGCATCGCGTTCGAAACCGACGCGGCCGCGCGCGATGCATGGTGGCGGCGCGCGACGGGCGGTGCGCCGCCCGCGCCCGACGCGACGGTCGTCAGTTTGTTCGCGTACGAGAACCCGGCCGTCGACGCGCTGCTCGCGCAATGGCGCGACGCGCCGTCGCCGGTCGTCGCGCTCGTGCCGGCGGGCCGCGTGTCGCCGGCGCTCGCACGATTTTTCGGGGTCGAGTCGTTCGGCGCTGGCGCGCAGGCCAGCCGCGGCAACCTGACCGCGCACGGGCTCGCGTTCGTCCCGCAGCCGGACTACGACGCGCTGCTGTGGAGCGCCGATCTCAATTTCGTGCGCGGCGAGGATTCATTCGTCCGCGCGCAGTGGGCGCGCAAGCCGTTCGTATGGCACATCTACCCGCAGGCCGACGATGCGCATCTGCCGAAGCTCGATGCCGCGCTCGCGCATCTGTCGGCCGGCCTCGCCGACGCGCCGCGCGCCGCGCTCGCACGCTTCTGGCATGCATGGAACGGAGCCGGCACGGCCGACTGGGCCGATTTATGGCAGCACCGCGCCGCGCTGCAGGCGAACGCCGAACGCTGGGCGGACGCGCTCGCGGCGGTCGGCGATCTCGCCGGAAAGCTGGCCGAATACGCAAAATCTCAGTTAAAATAAGCGGTTATCCGACGGCTGACCACGCAAGCGCTCGCTTTTGGCGCCCACGGAACCTCCCCGCTTGCGCTGTCAGCCGTTGTGCAACGCTCAGGCACCTATTTATTTGATTTGATCAGGACAGTTTTTTTATGAAGACCGCACAGGAACTCCGCGTAGGCAACGTCGTGCAGATCGGCAGCGACGCTTGGGTCATCTCGAAGACGGAATACAACAAGTCGGGCCGTAACGCCGCCGTCGTCAAGCTGAAGATGAAGAACCTGCTGACGAACGCAGGCCAGGAATCGGTCTACAAGGCCGACGACAAGTTCGACGTCGTCGTGCTCGACCGCAAGGAAGTGACGTACTCGTACTTCGCCGACCCGATGTACGTGTTCATGGACGCCGACTACAACCAGTACGAAGTCGAAGCGGAAATGATGGGCGACGCGCTGAACTACCTCGAGGACGGCATGGCGTGCGAAGTCGTGTTCTACAACGAGAAGGCGATCTCGGTCGAACTGCCGACGATCCTCGTTCGCGAGATCACGTACACGGAACCGGCCGTCAAGGGCGACACGTCGTCGGGCAAGGTGCTGAAGAACGCGAAGCTCGCGACGGGCTTCGAACTGCAGGTGCCGCTGTTCTGCAACACCGGCGACAAGATCGAAATCGACACGCGCACGCACGAGTACCGCAGCCGCGCGTAACCGCTCGCGATGCCGCATTGAACAAAGCGCCCTTCGGGGCGCTTTTTGTTTGTCCGTTCGCAACAGCGACGCGCGGGACGCGGGCCGCGCGTCCCGCGTAAACAGCACAGAATCCGCTATCAAAACTATTCAATTTGTATCATAGGTAACTGTTTTATAGCAAAACGGAAATAATGTCCGTGGCGCGTGCAGCGGGGCATAAAATCGGCTTTTAATCTCATCTCGAAATGCGGCTGCGGATTGACGGCCCGCCTCTCTTGAACCGACTCTCGCGTCCACCATGCCACACGCCCTGATTGTCGAAGACGATCCCAACAGCCTGTCCGGCCTCACCGCGCTGCTCGCCGCGGACGGTTTCTCCGTCGACACGGCCACGTCGCTCGCCGAAGCGCGCACCGCGCTCGGCCGATCGATCCCCGACGTCGTCCTGGTCGATCTGAACCTGCCGGACGGCAGCGGGTTCGACCTGCTCCAGCACCTGCCGCAACAGCAACCGAACGGGTCCTTGCCCGTGATCGTGCTGACCGGCAACGCGACAGTCGAAAGCGCGATCGAGGGTTTGCGTCACGGCATCTGGGACTATCTGCTCAAGCCGATCAACATCCCGCGCCTGCGCAGCCTGCTCGCGCGGATTCCGCGTCCGTACGAACTGATCGACGAAGTGCAGTCGCTGCGCACGTCGCTGCGTCAGCTCGGCCGCTTCGGCGCGCTGGTCGGGCGCAGCGAGGCGATGCAGCACGTGTACGACATGATCGAGCACAACGCGCGCACCGAAACGGCCGTGCTGTTCTCCGGCGAAGCGGGCACCGGCAAGAAGCTCGCCGCGCGCACGCTGCACGATCTGAGCCGCCGCCGCAAAGGGCCGTTCGTCTCGTTCGACTGCCGCACGCTCGCCCAGGCCGGCCGCCACGGCGCGTCGCTCGACAGCGTGCTGTTCGGCCACGAGCGCGGTGCGTTCGACGGCGCCGACCGGCGCGAGGCGGGTCTGTTCGAACAGGCGGGCGGCGGCACGCTGTTCCTCGACGAAATCACCGCGCTGCCGCTGGTGCTGCAGGAAGCGCTGCTGCACGCGCTCGACTCGCAGAACTTCATGCGGATCGGCGGCACGAGCACGATCGCGAGCGATTTCCGGCTGATCGCGGCGACGCGCCGCCCCGCACGCGAAGCGGTCGCAAACGGCACGCTGCGCGAGGATCTGTGGCTGCGTCTCGATGCGGCGTCGATCACGATGCCGCCGCTGCGCGAACGCGACGGCGACGCGCTCGCGATCGCCGACGCGCTGATCGACCAGCTGAACCGCGACGCGCATGCGACCGGGCGCGGCACGACCGACAAGCGCGCGGCGCCCGGTTTCGTGCGCGAATGTCTGTCGTACGAATGGCCCGGCAACGTGCGCGAGCTGCAGGAGCGCGTGCGCTTCGCGTACGACGCGTCCGGCGATTTCATCGAAACGCTGCGCGCCGGCGAAGCGAGCTTTGCGGCCGGCGCCGCGCTGAACGGCAGCAGCGTGCAGATCAAGGTCGGCACGCCGCTGTCGGACGTCGAGGACCTGTTGATCCGGGCGACGCTCGATGCGGTCGGCGGCACGCGCCACCGCGCGGCGACGCTGCTCGGCATCAGCCCGAAGACGCTGTACAACAAGCTGCAGCGGATGAAGGTGAATTGAGTGTGACCGGCGTTCGTTTCGGGCGCCGGCGGAGCTGGCCGTTAGTTGCAAACAAGCCCGATTCAGTCGCTCTCGTATGAAAGAGCCCTTTAAGCGAAAAGCCGCGCAAACGCGCGGCTTTTTGTTTGATGCGACCGGCGCGCGGCGGCGTCGACCGCACCGCGCTCGCCTGCGCTCATTCGAGCGCGTCGGCCAGCAGCGCCTGCGCGCGCCGATACTCGGGCTGCTCGATCAGCTTGTCCCACTTGAGCGCCTTGCCGCGTGCGCGCATCCGCTTGATACGCCGTACGGAATCGACGCTGCGCTCGGCCTTCAGCTCGTTCAGCACGACTTCGGCCGCTTCCGGCTGATTGCACACGAGCACCATGTCGCAGCCGGCGGCGAGCGCCGCGTCGGCGGCCTGCGTCAGCGTGCCGCCCTCGCGCGCGGCTTCCATCGACAGATCGTCGCTGAAGATCGCGCCGGTAAAGCCGAGCCGGCCGCGCAGGATGTCTTGCAGCCACACGCGCGAGAAGCCGGCCGGGCGCGCGTCGACCTGCGTATAGATCACGTGCGCGGGAATCACGGCCGACAGCGACAGGCCGAGCCAGTCGTACGGCGCGACGTCGTGCGCGAGGATCGTCTCGAGCGAACGGTCGTCGGTCGGCAGCGCGACGTGCGAGTCCGCTTCCGCGAAACCGTGGCCGGGGAAATGCTTGCCGCAGTTCGCCATGCCGGCGAGCGCAAGCCCGTGATTCAGACTCTTCGCGAGCAGCGTGACGACGCGCGGATCGCGATGGAACGCCCGATCGCCGATCACGTGCGAGTGGCCGTAGTCGAGGTCGAGCACCGGCGTGAAGCTCATGTCGATCCCGCACGCGCGCAGCTCGGCCGCGAGAATGTAGCCGACCGCGGTCGCCACTTTCGTCGCGAGCAGCACGTCGCGATCCCATAGCTCGCCGAGGCGGCGCATCGCCGGCAGCACCGTGAAGCCGTCGGTGCGGAAGCGCTGCACGCGGCCGCCTTCGTGATCGACTGCGATCAGGATATCGTCGCGCACTGCGCGGATCGCATCGGTCAGCGCGGTCAGTTGCGCGCGGTTCTGAAAGTGCCGCGCGAACAGGATCACGCCGCCGGTGTTCGGATGCGCGAGACGCCGCGCATCGTCGCGCGACAGGGCCGTGCCGACGACGTCGAGCATGACCGGGCCGGGAGTCGTTTTCATCGAATCGGGAAATCCGTCAGGGAGTGGTTCGGGAAACAGCGGTGGGTACGTCGGGCGCAGGCACGTCGGTCTCGGCGATCACGAACGACACCGCGTAATCGCGCTCGTCGCTGACCGTCACGCGCGCGGCGATACCGCGCGCCGCGAGCCAGTCGGCGAGTTCGCCCGATGCGACGACGTACGGCTCGCCGCTCGGCCGGTTGAGCGTCTGCAACGCGCGCCAGGTCATCGGCCAATGCATGCCGAGCCCGATCGCCTTCGAGAACGCCTCCTTCGCGGAAAAGCGCGTCGCGAGAAACGCGATGCCGCGCGCCTCCGAACGTGCGCGGCGCGCATGGAACACGCGCAGTTCGTCGGGGCCGAGTACCTTCTCCGCGAAGCGTCCGCCGGTACGCTCGAGCACGGCCGCGACGCGGCTGACCTGCACGATGTCGGTGCCGATGCCGTAGATCGCCATGTCAGCTCCTTCGCGCCCGCAGCGGCGCCGCGTGCGCGGTCGACAGCCCGCATGCGACGCGCGTCGTACGCAACGACCGCATGGTCAGCGCGCGCCGCCGTGCAGCGCGGCGACGCGAGCCGCGACCATGATCGCCTTCATCTCGCGCACGGCATTGTCCCAGCCCGCGAAGATTGCGTGCGCGACGATCGCATGGCCGATGTTCAATTCGACGATGCCGTCGATCGCGGCGATCTGCTGCACGTTCGTGTAATGCAAGCCGTGCCCCGCGTTCACCTTCAGGCCGAGCTGCGTGCCGGTCTGCACGCCGGCGACGATGCGCTCGTATTCGCGCTGCTGCTCCGCTTCGTCGTGCGCATCGGCGTAGCGGCCCGTATGCAGCTCGATCACTGGCGCACCCGCTTCGTGCGCGGCGCGAATCTGCGTGTCGTCCGGGTCGATGAACAGCGACACGCGCACGCCCGCATCGGCCAGCTGCTTGCACGCGGCGCGCACGGCCTCGAAACGGCCCGCGACGTCGAGCCCCCCTTCGGTCGTCAGTTCCTCGCGCTTTTCGGGCACGAGACACGCATCGTGCGGACGCACGTCGCACGCGATGTCGAGCATCTCGGCCGTCACCGCGCATTCGAGATTCATGCGCGTCTTCAGCAGCGGACGCAGCTTGCGTACATCGGCATCGACGATGTGACGGCGATCCTCGCGCAAATGCAGCGTGATCGCGTCCGCACCGGCTTCCTCCGCGGCGAGCGCCGCACGGATCGGATCGGGATAGGTCGTGCCGCGCGCGTTGCGCAGCGTCGCGACGTGGTCGATGTTCACGCCGAGGTCGATGGCGGTGGGCGTCGTCAGGAAGAAGCTCATAGGTTTTGCAGGTCGATCAGGATCTGTCGCGTGGCGAGCGGCGTGCCGCCAAGATAAGTGTTCAGCAGGAAGCGCATCAGCGTCTTGCTTTGCGTCACCGTCTGGGGTCGATGGTAATCGTCCTGCTCCATGTCGAGCAACGTCTGCCCTGAAACGATCGGCCAGTGCGACGGGACGTCGTCGTCCGCGGGGCGCACGCCGCGTTCCGGATCGAACACGTAGCGTTGGTCGGGTTCGACGGCGCGACGCGCGACCGTCCGGTTCAGCGCCATCGCATAGCCGGTCTCGCGCAGCAGCACGCGCTCGAACGAACGCAGCACCTGCACGGCCGGCTCGCCGTGCGCGAGGCGCGTGAGCGTCAGCACATAGTGGTTGAACAGCGGCGGTTGCGGATCCTCGCGCGCGCAGAACTTGACGAGCAGTTCGTTTGCATAGAAGCCGCACAGCAACGCGTCGCCCGCGAGCGGCAGCATCCCGCCGACCCATTCGGCGCCCGTCAGCGTGCGGACCTCGGACTTGCCGGACCACGACAGCAGCAGCGGCTGAAACGTCTGCAGCACGCCGCGCAACGCGGAGTGCGGACGCTTCGCGCCCTTCGCGACGAGCGCGAGACGGCCGTGATCGCGCGTCAGCACGTCGACGATCAGACTGGTTTCCCGATACGGATAGCTGTGCAGCACGAACGCCGGCTGCTCGGCGACGCGGAACTCGGACGTGCGGGCGGTCGCGCGCCGCGTCTTGCGCGGCGGCGCCGGCGGTGCAGGCAGCGGCGCGTCGTTCGCGCCGGCCGTTACCGCGTCTTCGGTCGACGCAGATGCGTCATTCGTACCCATAGGCGCGCAGCCCCGCCTCGTTGTCGGCCCAGCCGCTCTTCACCTTCACGAAGGTTTCGAGGTACACGGGGCCGTCGAACAGCTTTTCCATGTCCATCCGCGCCTCGGTGCTGATCTGCTTGAGCTTCGCGCCCTTCTTGCCGATCACCATCGCCTTGTGCGAGTCGCGCTCAACCAGAATCGTCGCGAAGATGCGCTTCAGGCGCCCTTCCTCCTCGAACTTGTCGATCACGACGGTGCTCGTGTAAGGCAGTTCGTCGCCGGTCCAGCGAAACACCTTCTCGCGCAGGATCTCGGCGGCGAGAAAGCGCGCACTGCGATCGGTGAGGTCGTCCTCGCCGTAGATCGGCTCGCCTTCAGGCAGATACGGCTTGATCGTCTCGAGCAGACGCTGGATGTCCTCGGGATGCTTCGCCGACAGCGGCACGATTTCCGCAAACTCGCGCAGCGCGCTGACCTGCTGCATGAACGGATAAAGCGTGGTCTTGTCGTTCACGCGGTCGAGCTTGTTCGCGATCAGCAGCGTCGGCACGCCCGGCGGAATCAGGTCGAGCACCTTCTGATCGTCGGGGCCGAAGCGGCCGGCCTCGATCACGAACAGGATCGCGTCGACCGACGTCAGCGTCGACGTGACGGCGCGGTTCAGCGAACGATTCAGTGCCGTGCTGTGGCGGGTCTGGAAGCCGGGCGTATCGACGAAGATGTACTGCGCGTCTTCGGTCGTGTTGATGCCGGTGATCCGGTGGCGCGTCGTCTGCGCCTTGCGCGACGTAATGCTGATCTTCTGGCCGACGAGCGCGTTCATCAGCGTCGACTTGCCGACGTTCGGACGGCCCACGATCGCGATCATGCCGCAGCGGAAACCAGTAGGAGCGGGAGCGTTCATATCGATTGGGAGACAGGTTCGGAACCGGCCGCGCGGTGCGCGGCGCGATCGATGGGCAATTCAGTGGTCGGCATCGGCGACGCGCGCCGGCGCGGCGGCCACGCTCGCGGCGCCCGCCGACGTATCGGGGCCGGCAGCGGCGACGTCGGGCACG
>NZ_KV786920.1:0-5470 GCF_001806955.1 Burkholderia sp. HMSC10F09 | reverse complement strand
CGGACGGCGCGCTCGGCTCCGCGCGCGCGCTCGCGTTCGGCGCGGCGTTCGTGCTGGTCGCAGCCGGCGTCGCGGCCGCGCGGAAGCTGAACCGATGAGCGCGACGCCGATCGAGGACTACGCACCGATCGGCGACGGCCGAAGCGCGGCGCTCGTCGCGCGCGACGGCAGCATCGACTGGCTCTGCTGGCCGGATTTCGATTCGCCACCGTGCTTCGCCGCGCTGATCGGCACGCCCGAGAACGGCCGGTTCCGGCTCGCGCCGCGCGAGCCCGACGCGCGCGCCACGCGTCGCTATCTGCCCGGCACCGCGATTCTCGAAACGACGTTCGACACGTCGTCGGGCCGCATCGTCGTGATCGACTGGATGAGCTGGGCCGCGGACGATCCGTGCCTGATCCGCAGCGTGCGCGGCGAGCACGGGTGCGTCGCGCTCGACGTCGAGCTCGGCGTGCGCTTCGACTACGGCTATGCGCTGCCGTGGTGCCGGCGCTTCGGCCGCCGCTGGCGGATGATGACGGGCGGCGACGCGATGTGGGTCGACACCGATGCCCGCCTCGACGTGCAGGACGACCGGCTGGTCGGCACGCCGACGATCGCGGCCGGCGAGCGCATCGATATCTGCATCAGCTATGCGCGCTCGTACGACCGTGCGCCGGCGGTGCCCGATGCGTATGCGTCGCTGCGCGACACGCACGCGTTCTGGCGCGCGTGGTCGCGCAGCCACGCCGCGCAGGGGCCGTACGGCGACGCGATCGAACGCGCGCTGATCACCATCAAGCTGCTGACGAGCCGGCGCACCGGCGGCATCGTCGCCGCGCCGACCAGTTCGCTGCCCGAGCGCTTCGGCGGCGTGCGCAATTGGGACTACCGGTTCTGCTGGCTGCGCGACGCGAGCTTCACGCTGCGCGCGCTCGCGCGCTGCGGCTATCGCGACGAGGCGGCCGGCTGGCGCGACTGGCTCGTGCGCGCGATCGCCGATCATCCGTCGCAGCTGCAGGTGCTCTATGCGGCCGACGGCAGCCGCCGCGCGGACGAATGGCAGGCCGAGCAACTGGCCGGCTACGGCGGCGCGCGGCCGGTTCGCTTCGGCAACGCGGCCGCGCAGCAACAGCAGCTCGACGTCTACGGCGAAGTGCTCGGCGCGCTGTATCAGGCGCGCCGTCACGGGCTGCCGCCGGACGACGACGCGTGGCTGCTCGAGCGGCGGCTGATCGACCATCTCGCGACGATCTGGCGCGAGCCCGACGAAGGGATCTGGGAAGTGCGCAGCGGCCGTCATCAGTTCACGTCGTCGAAGGCGATGGTGTGGGCCGCGGTCGAAAGCGCGTACCGTTCGGCGCGCGCGTTCGGACATCACGCGCCGCTCGACGACTGGCGGCGCTGGGCCGACACCATGCGCGACGAGGTGCTCGCGCGCGGCTATCACGCGAAGCTCGGGCGCTTCGTCGATCGCTTCGACGGCGACGGCCTCGACGTGAGCCTGCTGCTGATTCCGCTGAGCGGGATGCTCGATGCGAGCGACCCGCGCGTGGCGGCGACGGTCGCCGCGATCGAGCGCGAACTGCTCGAGGACGGGCTGCCGTTCCGCTATCGGCCCGAGCGTTTTGTCGACGGTTGCGAAGGGGACGAGGGCGCGTTCGTCGCGGCCGGCTTCTGGCTCGCGCAGGTGTACCGCCTGCAGCGCCGCGACGACGATGCGCACGCGCTGTTCGAGCGGCTGCTCGCGCTGCGCAACGACGTCGGGCTGCTGTCCGAGGAGTACGACGTGCACACGCACCGGATGTGCGGCAATTTTCCGTTTACGCTCGCCCACGTCGCGCTCGTCAACGCGGCACTCGCGCTGCAGTGCGACGCACAGCAGGACGACGTCGGCGTCGCGTAGGGCCGCCGGCGCCGCCGAACGCGGCACGCCGGCGCCACGTGCGCTTACGATTCTTTCTTGCCGCCGCCGCGCTCGCCGTTGCCCGGCAATACGGCCGACAGCACCTGCCGCGCGGTTTCGACGATCACGTTATGCTCGCGCGAGTCGCCCTTGAGCAGCGTCTCCGCGAAATGCTTCGCCTGCTGCAGCGTGACGTGCGGCGGCAGCGGCGGCACCTCGGGGTCGCTCTTGACTTCGAGCACGACCGGCCGGTCCGACGCGAGCGCTTCGTCCCAGGCGGCGCCGAGCTGCGCCGGATCGTCGACGTAGATGCCCTTCAGCCCGAGCAGCGTCGCAAAGCGCGAGTAGGGCACGTTCGGAATCTGCTGCGACGCGTCGAACTTCGGATCGCCTTCCATCACGCGCTGCTCCCACGTGACCTGATTCAGATCCTCGTTGTTGAGCACCATGCAGATCCAGCGCGGATCCGCCCATGTGCGCCAGTATTTGGACACCGTGATCAGCTCGGCCATGTTGTTCATCTGCATCGCGCCGTCGCCGACCAACGCGATCACGGGCCGCAGCGGATACGCGAACTTCGCGGCGATCGCGTACGGGACGGCCGCGCCCATCGACGCGAGGCCGCCGGACAGCGAACCCATCATCCCGCGCCGCATCGTCAGGTCGCGCGCGTACCAGTTCGCGCACGAGCCCGAATCGCTCGTCAGGATCACGTCGTCGGGCAGCCGCGGCGACAGTTCGGTGAACGCGCGCTGCGGGTTCACGCCGCGGCCGGGGCTCGCGCTCGCGGCGGCGCGCGCGGCGAGCGTGTCGCGCCATTCGTCGTTCCACTGCGCGATGCGCTCGCGCCACGCGGTGTCGTGCCGCGCGTTCAGCAGCGGCAGCAGCGCGCGCAGCGTCTCGGCGCTGTCGCCGACCAGATTGACCTCCATCGGAAAGCGCAGGCTCAGCATGTCGGCCTTCAGATCGATCTGCACGCCGCGCGCCTGACCTTCCTTCGGCAGGAATTCCGAATAGGGGAAGCCGGAGCCGACCATCAGCAGCGTGTCGCATTCGGTCATCAGCGAATAGCTCGGCTTCGTGCCGAGCAGCCCGATCGAGCCCGTGACCCACGGCAGATCGTCGGGCAGCGCGGCCTTGCCGAGCAGCGCCTTCGCGGCGCCCGCACCGAGCCGGTCCGCGACCGCGATCACCTCGTCGGTCGCGTGCAGCGCGCCCGCGCCGACCAGCATCGCGACCTTCGAACCGGCGTTCAGCACGTCGGCCGCGCGCTGCAGATCGTCCGCATAGGGCACGACCTTCGGCCGCGTATAGCCGACGCCCGAATGCACGGTGCCGTGCGCGCGCTTCGGCGCCGCATAGTCGAGCTCCTGCAGATCGTTCGGCAGCACGAGCGCGGTGACCGCGCGCGCGCCGAGTGCGGTGCGCACCGCGCGATCGACGAGGTGGCGCACCTGGCCCGGCACCGTCGCGAGTTGCACGAACGCGCCCGCGACGTCCTTGAACAGCGCCGGCAGATCGACTTCCTGCTGATAATGGCCGCCGAGCGCCGCGCGCGCCTGCTGGCCGACGATCGCGAGCACCGGCATATGATCGAGCCGCGCGTCGTACAGGCCCGTCACGAGGTGCGCGGCGCCCGGCCCCGACGTCGCGACGCAGACGCCGAGTTCGCCTGTAAATTTTGCATGCGCGGACGCCATGAAGGCCGCCATCTCCTCGTGTCGCGCCTGCACGAATTCGATCTTGCCCTCTGCGCGGTTCAGCGCACCGAAGAACCCGTTGATGCCGTCGCCCGGGTAGCCGTACACGCGGCGCACGCCCCAGTCGTACAGCCGTTCGACGATGAAATCCGCCACTGTCGCCATGCCGTTTCTCCTTGGTTCGCGGTGACCCGCACGCAACCTGCCGGTGCGCGCGGCGATGAACGTGCCGCGGCGCAAGCGGCGTGCCGCCCGAAGCTGACAGGTATGCAGGTTGCATGCGCGACGGCACGCAGCCACGGAGCGCGACGATGAGTCTTTCCGATGCGCCGACCCTCGGCGACGTGCGGGCGCGCGCGTATCGCGAGCCGACCGACCGGCCGGAGGCCGACGGCACCTATGCGTGGACCGCCACGACGATCGTGGTCGTCGAGATCGATGCGGGGCCCGTGACGGGGCTCGGCTACACGTACACCGATGCGAGTGCCGCGTCGCTCGCGACCTCGCTGCTCGCCGGCGCGCTGCGCGGCCGTCCGCTCGCCGATGTGCCGGCTGCCGTCGACGCGCTGTGGCGCGCGGTGCGCAACATCGGCCGCGCAGGCGTGGCGGCGACCGCGATCTCGGCGCTCGACGTCGCGCTGTGGGACGCAAAGGCGAAGCTCGCCGGCGTGCCGCTCGCGACGCTGCTCGGCCGGCGCCGCGAACGCGTGCCGGTCTACGGCAGCGGCGGCTTTACGACCTACGACGCGGCGACGCTCGCCGCGCAGCTCCGCGGCTGGCGCGACGCAGGCATTCGCGCGTGCAAGATCAAGATCGGCGTGCCGGACGCGTGCGACGCCGCGCGGCTTCAGGCCGCACGCGACGCGCTCGGCGCGGACGTCGAGTTGTTCGTCGATGCGAACGGCGCGTACTCGGCGCGCACCGCGCTTGCGTTCGCGGAGCGCGCCGCGCGCTACGACGTCCGCTGGTTCGAGGAGCCGGTCAGCAGCGACGATATCGCGGGGCTGCGGTTCGTGCGCGAGCACGTCGGCGCGCGCGTCGACGTCGCGGCCGGCGAATACGCGTATACGCCCGACGACTTCCGGCGCCTGCTCGAAGCCGGCGCGGTCGACGTGCTGCAGGCCGACGCGACGCGCTGCGGCGGCGTCAGCGGGTTTCTCGCGGCGGGCGCGCTCGCCGACGCGTATCACGTCGACCTGTCCGCGCATTGCGCGCCCGCATTGCATCGGCACGTCGGCTGCGTCGCGCCGCGCATGCGGCACGTCGAATGGTTTCACGATCACGTGCGCATCGAACGCATGCTGTTCGACGGCGCGCCGCCGCTGATCGACGGTGCGCTCGAGATCGACGCGGGACGGCCGGGCGTCGGTCTCGAACTGAGGACGGCCGATGCCCAACGTTATGCGATCTGAACGACCTGAACGACCGGAAGGACCAGGAGGCACGATGCGCGTTTTCCGCCCGCCCGCGACCGCGCGCGACGAGCAGCTGCTGCGCGATGCCGCGCGGCTGCTGAACCGCAGCGCGCTGCTGCTGGCCGGCTCGGTATTGGCCGACAGCGGCGTCGAGCACTATCGCGGCACGTTTCACAACCGCGCGATGGTCGCGCCGCTCGTGATGTCGACGCTGTCGGTGATCGCGAGCGTGCACGGTCACGCGGACGACACACCCGCGCGACACCGGCTGCGCGATGCCGTGCATGTCGCGTCCGCGGCGACCGGCCTCGCCGGTTCCGCATTCCATCTGTACAACGTGACGAAGCGCGTGGGCCGCTTCAGCTGGCACAACCTGTTCTACGGCGCGCCGCTCGGCGCACCGGTCGCGCTGCTGCTGTCCGGCGCGCTCGGCGCGGCCGGCGAACGGATGCGCGACTCGCCGGCCGCCG
>NZ_KV786919.1:0-23865 GCF_001806955.1 Burkholderia sp. HMSC10F09 | reverse complement strand
CCTCGGCCGGGGCGCCCGCGCGCCGCGCGAGATCGCCGATCCGGCGCGCGAAGCCCTCCGCGAGCGCGATGCCGAAGTCCGCCGGCTCGGGCAGCCGCGCGACAAGGCCGCCGGTGAATTCGAGCGTATCGTCGGACACGTTCATGCCGCCCCCCCTTCCATCATCCGGTCGAGCGCGTCGACGAGCTCGCGCGCCGGGCGCCGCGCATGCACGCCGGCCGGTGCGCCGCCGCTGCGCCAATCGGGCCGCACGCCGCGCACGAACAGGTACAGATACCCGGCGATGTGCCGATCGTAGTCGTAGCCGGCAAGCCGCGTGCGCAGATAGCGATGCAGCGCGACCGTATAGAGCAGCGCCTGCAGGTGATAAGCGTGATCGGCCATCGCGGCGTCGAGCGCCTGCGGGCCGTATGCATCGGGCGTCGTGCCGAGATGGTTCGACTTCCAGTCGACGATCCAGAAGCGGCCGTCATGCTCCACGATCATGTCAATGAAACCTTTGATGAAACCGGCGAGCGTGCCCGCTTCCAGCGCGACGTCCGGATAGCCGTGCGTGACGAGCAGCCGGCGCAGCGCGCCGAGATCGAGCGACGGCGCGGGAAACAGGAAGCCCATTTCGTTCAGCCGCTTCGACGGATCGAGATCGGCGAGCCGCAGCCCGGGGACGAGCTCGGTATGCACGACGTCGTCGACGAGCCGCACCATCATCGCCGGCAGCCGCTCGGCAAGCGCGGGCTCGGCTTCGACGGGACGATCGTGCAACGCGCCGAGCGCAGCGGCGGGCCACGATGCGGGCTCCGCGAAACGGCTCAACTCGAACAGCCGGTGCAGGCACTCGCCGGCCGCCGCGCCGCGCGGAAAGACGAGAATATCGTCGTCGGGCGGTTCCGGCGCGACGGTCGCCGCCGCACCGATGTCGGCGCCCGGCACGAGCGCCGCGAGCGCGTCGTGGTCCGGCCGTAATTCGTCGTCCGGCACCGGTGCGACACCGGCCTCCTCGCGCGCGATCGACGCAGTCAACGAGCTGAAGCTCGCCATCCGCCACGCATCGCGCAGCACGCGCGTCGCGTGACGCGCGGCGAGCGTCTGCGACGCATCGTGGCCGGCCGGCAGCCGCTCGCGGCGTG
Organism: Burkholderia sp. HMSC10F09; assembly: GCF_001806955.1. Lineage (NCBI taxonomy): Bacteria > Pseudomonadati > Pseudomonadota > Betaproteobacteria > Burkholderiales > Burkholderiaceae > Burkholderia > Burkholderia sp. HMSC10F09. The sequence continues at coordinate 22,738 of NZ_KV786919.1, read as the reverse complement.
CGGGCGCCGGCAGCGGCGCGACGCTGACCGGGCCGCCCGCGAGCGCGCGCCATGCGGCATCGAGTTCGGCATCGTCCGGCGGCTCGTCGAGCCACGCATCGAACGACCGGCCTGCGCCGGCGACGAGCCAGTTCAGCACGCTGCGCCGCGCCTCGCGCGTCGAGCGCGACGAGAGGTAAGGCCCGGCGACCAGATAGCAGCGATAGACCGCGCGCGTGAGCGCCACGTACACGAGCCGCGCGCGTTCCGCGGCCTGCTCGCGCAATGCCTGGCGCGCCGCGTGCGCGGCGGCCTCGTCGTCGCAGCCGTAATGCAGCACCGCGTCGCCCGCTTCGTCGTGATACTCGCGCGCATCGGGCAGCGCCGATGCGGGCGGCTCGCGCAAGCCGCCGTCGTTCAGGAACGGACAGAACACGATCGCGTATTCGAGCCCCTTCGATTTGTGTACGGTCACGATCTGCACGAGATTGCGGTCCGATTCGAGCCGCAATTGCGCTTCCTCGCCGCCGCCGTCGAGCCGCTGCGCGGCAAGCCAGCGCAGCGTCGGCGCGATGCCCGGCTGCGCGGACGCACGCGCCTGCGTCAGTTCGGCCAGATGATTGATGTCGGTCACGCGGCGCTCGCCGTCCGCGCCGGCCATCAGGCGCTCGGCGATCCGCAGCTCGCGCGCGAACGTGCGCCACATCACCGCGAAACCGCGTTCGCGCCACAGCAGCCGATAGCGGGAAAACCGCTCGACCCAGCTCATCGCGTCGGCCGTATCGGCTGCGCCCGTATCGTGTTGCGCATCGGCGTCGCCCTGCTCCATGCGCCACAGCGCGCCCGCGTCGAGGCCGAACCAGTCGGACGCGAGCGCTGCGCGCAGGCGCCGCAGATCGCCGGGCGCATCGATCGCCGCGAGTACACGCTCGAGCTGCTCCGCATCGATCGTCGAGAATACCGACGCCTGCGCCAGTTCGACGCTGCCGATGCCCCACGCGGCGAGCACGCGCTTCACGAGGCTGCCCTGACGGTGCGTCTGCACGAGCACCGCGATGTCGCCCGGCGACAGCGGCGTCTCGCCGAGCCGGACATGGCCCTCGCGCGCGCCGCGCATCAGCCGCGCGATCTCGGCCGCGCATGCCTGTGCGGCCTGTGCGTGCGCATCGCGCTTGAGCAGCGTGCCGTCGCCGCCCGGCAGCATCCAGATCCGGAAGTCGCCGGACGGCGCCGGATCGGTCTCGTCCGCGAACGGCGCACGCGTGCGCGTGCCCGCGCGCACCGGGTAGTAGTCGAGCCCGTCCAACACGAAGGCGCGCGGATTCGACTGGAAAAAGCGGTTGCATGCCTCGACGATCGCCGGCGTCGAACGCTGATTGACCGCAAGCGTGTAGCACGCGCTCGCACGCGCGCGCGCGGCGAGATAGGTATGCAGATCGGCTGCGCGAAAGCTGTAGATCGCCTGCTTCGGATCGCCGACGAGAAAGAGCGGGCCGGCGGGCGCGAAGATCCGGTCGAAGATCGCGAACTGCAAGGGATCGGTGTCCTGGAACTCGTCGATCAGCGCGGCCGGATAGCGCGCGCGCAGCGTGTCGGCGAGCCACGGATGCGCATGCAGTGCGTGATACAGGTTCGCAAGCAGATCGTCGAACGACACGACGCGCCGCGTCCGCTTGCGCTCGGCGAGCTCGGCCGGCGCCGTGTCGAGCCATTCGGCGATCAGCGCGAGCCAGCGAGCGCGCTGCGCGGCGTCGGCGGCTGCGACGGCCGCTTCGAGCGCGTCGGCGACGTCGAAGAACGGATGCTCGGGCGTCGCGCCGCCCTTTTTCGTCGCCTTCTCGAGTGCGGTGCGCGTGAGCTTCAGCGCGGCCTTCGGCAACGCGGCGGCCGCATCGCGCTGCGCGAAATGCGCACCCCATGCGGCGAACGCCTCGGCGATCGCGTCGGGCTTGTGCGAGCGCTGGTTCAGCGCCGGCTGCGCGGCACGCAGCAGTGCGTCGATCGCGTCGCGCTCGGCTTCCCAGAGACGCGCCGCTTCCGCGAAGCATTCTGCCGCCGCGGCGTCGGCCGAGTCGTCGGGCTCGGCGACCCCGTCCCAGCGCAGCGCGGCAAGCGGCTTCTTCAAGCGACGCGCGAGCTGCGCATCGAGCGCGGCCGGCCCCGCGCCCGACTGCACGAGCCAGGCGGCGAAACCGGGCCAGCGCGCCGCCGTCGGTTCGACGCGCGTGCGCCAGAAATCGGCTGCCAGCTCGAAGCGCAGCGACGCGTCGTCCGCTTCCATCTCGAACGCGAACGGCATCGCGGCCGCGAACGGCGCTTCCTGCAACGCCCGCTGGCAGAACGCGTGGATCGTGTGGATCGCCGCCTGGTCGAACGCGCGCAGCGCGCGGCGAATACGCTTGGCCGCCGTCGCGGTATCGAGCGGACCGCCCGCGGCGAGCGTCGTCTCGAACAGCTTCGCGACGAACGGATCGCCGCCGTCGTCGCCCGTGTCGAGCGCATGCGCGAGCTGCGCAAGCCGGCCGCGAATCCGCTCGTGCAGCTCGGCGGTCGCCGCCTTCGTAAACGTGACGACGAGGATCTGGTCGGCGCCGAGATCCTGCTCGAGCAGCAGCCGCACGTACAGCGCGCAGATGTTCCATGTCTTGCCGGTGCCGGCAGATGCCTCGATCTGGTTCACGCCGTCGAGCGGACACGCGAACACGTCGAGTTCGAGCGCCGGCTGCGATGGCGAAGCGGCGCTCATGCGACCTCCTTCAAATGTTCGACGAGCGGCTCGAACACGAGCCGCGCCAGCGTGCCGAACGGCTCGTCGAGCGACGGCTGCGCGCCGCGCCACGCGATCGCGATGGCCGGATCGTCGGCCTCGCTCGCGACGCGCTCGTTGATCCACACGCTCGCGGCCTTCGCTTCGCCGTCGGTCACGCGCGCCCAGGCGCTGCGCGGGAAAAAGCGCAGCGGCATCCGGCGGCCTGCGCGAAACAGCGCGGCCAGCGGCGCCAGCCGATCGAGCGGCGCGGCGACCGGCGTCAGCTCGAATGCACCGCCGCTGCCGAACCACAGCGTACGACGCGGCCCGTCGGGTTCGACGGCGCAATAGACGAGATGTGCCAGCCACGCGGACAAATAGTCGCGCGCGCTCGGCTTTGCATAGCGATAGATGATCTGTCCGGCTTGCGTCAGCCGGTTCAGCGTGCCCTGCAGCTCGAACGGCGCGCGCGTCGCGTCGCGCGCGAGCGCCTCGCTGTCGGCGCCGAACAGCGCGTGCTCGGCCTGCGGCCACGCGGGCGCGATCGTCAGCGAGAACGGCCGCCGCTCGATGCCGTCGGCAAGCGCGCGGCGCACGCTCGAGGCGAGCTGCGCGAGCGAGCCGAGCGCCTGGTCGCGCCACACGGCGCCGGTCGCGCCGCCCGGCAGTTCGGGGCTCGCGTCCGCGATACGCAGCGCATGATCGTGCGCGGCCGCTTCGTCCGATTCGATCAGCAGCGGCAGCACGCGCTCCGCGAGCGCGTCGCTGCCCGCGAAGTCGAGCGCGAACGGTTCGGTGTCGAGCAGCTCGGCCTGCGCATCGGCGAGCACGATGCCGAGCCGCGCACGCAGCAGCGCGCGCGCCGGATGACGCCAGAAGCGCTCGAATTCGCCGAACGGCACCGGCTCCGCCGGCTCGGCCGGCAGCGGCTGCGCGAAGAACGGCTGCTCGCGCGGCCCGTCGCGCGACGCGTCGCCCGCGAGCAGCGAGGCCAGCGCCGCGCGCTCGGCATCGTACGACGCCATCGTGCTGTCGGGCCGGAAATAGGCAGCCGCGAACGGTTGCAGCGGATGCTCGACGATGAACGCGCGGCGCGCGGCGTCGACCGCCTCCGGCGCCGCGTTCGGGCCCGCCGTGACGAGCGCGAGGTGATCGAGCAATTCGTCGACGAGCGCCGCGGGCGGCAATGGCGCGTTGTCGCGAATGCTGCGCCCCGTGTATGCGATCAGCAGCCGGTCGCGTGCGGCGAGCAGCAGGTCGAGGAACAGATTGCGCTCGTCGTCGCGGCGCTGACGGTCGCCGAGCTTCGGCAGCACGGCCATCAGGTCGAACTCGTCGGCGCGCGCGAGGCTCGGCAGCACGCCGTCGTCCATGCCGAGCAGACAGACGATCCGATACGGCAGGCCGCGCAGGCTCGTCAGCGACGAGAACGTGACGCCGCCCCACGGCACGCCGCCGCGCGCCGGATCGTCGAGCGCCGCCGCGAGCCCCGCGCGCACGACGGCCGCGGGCAGCGCTTCGTCGGCCGCGCCTTCGGTCATCGCGGCGAGCATCGCGTCGAGCGCGTCGCGCACGCCGGCAAGCGCGTCCGCATACGCGGCGCCGGAATCGAAGAAGCGCGCGAGCGTGTCGGCGAACAGTTCGCTCCAGCCGCGCGGCGTATGCGCGTCGGCGAGCCGCCGCGCGAAACCGTCGAGATCGTCGGTGAAGCGCGCGAGCCGGCCGAGCAGTTCCGCTTCGCTGCCGGTTGCCGCTTCGATCGGCAGCCACGCGCCGACCGGCGCTGCGCCGTCCGGCATCGCGTAACCGAGAAAGAGGCGCGCCAGCGCATCGGAGAACGTGTGGCGCGGCGTCGGCACGGCCGCGTCGTCATGCGCGACCGGCGCGAGCCCGCGCCGCGCGCCGGCAGCCGCGAGCCAGGTCTGCACCGTTTCGAGCGCGCTCGCGTCGATCCCGTAGCGCGCGGCCACCGCATCGACGCGCAGCCATTCGACGAGCTCGGGCGCGCCGACCTGACGTTCGGGCAGCGCGAGCCAGTCGAGCAGCACGCGCGCGACCGGGTTCGCCTGCGACGGCGGCAGCCCGGTGATCCGATACGGGATGCGTGCGCCGCCGGGGCCGGCGGTGCCGAACACCGCGTCGATCAGCGGCCCGGCCGCCGCGAGATCGGCCACCGCGACCAGCACGTCGGACGGCTGCAGGCTCGAATCGGCGTCAAACCAGCCGAGCAGACGGTCGTGCAGCACCTCGAGCTGACGCGCGAGGCTGTGGCACACGTGCACCTCGATCCCGCGTTCGGCCGGCGGCTCGCCGAGCGCGGCTTCCGGCTGCAGATCGAGGATCGCGTTCTGTACGCGCGCGAGCCAGGTCGGCGCGGGATTCTCGACGAACCGCGACGCATCGCCGAGCGCCGCGCTTTCGGTCAGCTCGTGCAGCATGTGCAGCTGCGCCTGCGTCTGCCTGCCCCACTCCGCGAGCAGCGGATGGCCGACTTCCTGATAGTCGAGCCGGCCGGCCGCATCGAGCGCTTCCGCATGCGCGGCCGTCACGATGTCGAACCAGAATTCGCGGCACGGATTCAGCGCGTACACGCGCACGTCGATCCAGCGCGACAGCTCGCGCAGCAGCGCGATGTGCAGCGGCGGCATCGTCGGCAGCGCAAACACGCTGACCGATTCGGGCCAGTCGATTCGTGAGATCGCGTCGGCATCGATCTGCCGCGCGTCGACGAGAAAACGATGCGCAGGCGGCGTGCCGCTGTCGCTCAGCTCCGCGAGCAGCGCGCGCCACAGCGCAGCCTGCCAGCGCTCGTCGTCGCGTGCGGCCTCGCCGATCGCGCGCGGCGCGCCGTCGGCCGCGAGCACCGATTCGCCGGCCTGCCAGGCGGCAAGCCATTCGGGACGATAGGTCAGGTAATGGTCGAACACGGTGGCGACGCGATGCGCGAGCTCGTAGCGCATCGCGTCGTCCGACGCGCCGAGATACGCGGCCAGCCGCGGCGACGCAAGCCACGGCGCATGCTCGGGCGCCTGCGCGAACAACCGGTAGCAGCGCCACACGAGCCGGTCGGGCGCGAACGGCGAACGCGCGGGCACGTCGAGCACGCGGCCGATCTGCGTCCACAGCCATTGCGCGAGATACGTAAACTCGACATTCGCGCACACGCCGTGACGCGCGGCGATGTCGAGCTCGAGACGGCGACGCAGCGCGGCGCTCGGCACGATGATCTGCTGCGGCGCCCACGGGCCGTTGCGGGCCGGGAACGCGGCGAGATCGTCGAGCAGCGCGTCGGCCAGCGTTTCGTGGCGATTCGAATAGAAGAGCTGGAGCATGAAAGGACGTTGGAGCGTCGGGCCGGGCAAGCCCGGCGAACGGGTTCCCCAAGGATAGCAAAAGGCCCGTCGCGGCGAGCATCGGCCGGACGGCCAGGTTTTGCGGCGCGCGAAATACGATAGACTCGTCGCCAGTCAATACGCCGCCCCGGGCGTCTTCGTCAGCCATTCAGCCCATCGATGCGCTATTCGGTCGAAATCAGAAAGTTTCTTTACAGCCAGTACTTTTTCGGCGGCCTGCGGATCGCAGTCGGCGTATCGTTGCCGGCCGTGCTGTGTCTGATCGTGTTTCACAACCGCGAGCTCGGCTTCACGATCTCGACGGGCGCGCTCGGCGCGTGCGTCGTCGACATGCCGGGCCCGCTGAAGTACAAGCACAACGAAATGCTCGCGTGCAGCGTGATCGGCGGGCTCGCGGCGCTCGCGACGGGGCTCGCGACGCCGAACATCTTCGCGCTGTGGCTGACGATCGTGCCGCTCACGTTCGCGCTGTCGCTGATCGTCGTCTACGGCAACCGCTGGCCGCAGATCAGCTTCGCGACGCTGTTCATGATGGTGATGACGCTCGAAGAAAAGCTCACGCCGCTGCAGGCGTTCGTGAATGCCGGATGGATTCTCGCGGGCGGCCTCTGGTACACGTACTGGGCGACGCTCGTCTCGCAGTGGCAGGCGCGCCGCATCGAGCAGCAGGCGCTGGCCGAGAGCCTGTTCGCATGCGCGGACTACCTGCTCGCGCGCGCGCAGTTCTACGATCTCGACGCCGATCTCGACGAGTGCTACCGGAACCTCGTCGCCAAGCAGATCACTGCGGTCGAAACGCAGGAAACCGCACGCGACATCGTGCTGCGCAATCTGCCGAAGCTGCGGCGCGGCAAGCTCGATCCGGGCCGCACGACGATGTTCAACCTGTTCATCAACAGCGTCGACCTGCACGAGCTGTTCGTCGGTGCACATACCGACTACCCGCTGATGCGCAACACGTTCGGCGGATCGGATCTGATCATCTTCTACCGCGACCTGATCCGCAAGGCGGCCGCCGATCTCGAGCAGATCGGCCTCGCGGTGCTCGAGAACCGCGCGCCGCACGCGCGCATCAGCGTGAAGGCCGAGCTGCGCGCGATCGAATACGAGATCGAGCTGATGCGCAAGAAGCAGTTCCCGGCGACCCACGCGGAAGCGTACGCGGCCGTGCTCGCGACGTTCCGGCGCATCTGGAGCGGGACGCGGCTGATCGACCGCATGCGCCGCAACCTGTCCGGCCATGCCGATCCGCAGCAGACGGAGCTGAAGATCGACAAGGCGCTTACGCGCTTCCTGCAGCGCCGCCGAATGTCGCCGCTGCTGATCTTCTCGAACCTGAACATGCGCTCGCCGAGCTTTCGCCACGCGCTGCGCGTGACGATCGCGGTGGCGGTCGGGTTCTGGCTCGGCCGCCTGCTGCCGCTCACGAACGCGTACTGGATCGTGATGACGAGCATCATCATCCTGAAGCCCGGCTACTCGCTGACCAAGCAGCGCAACGCACAGCGGATCATCGGCACGCTGATCGGCTGCGCGGCGAGCCTCGCGCTCATCTACACGGTCAAGGACTCGCGTCTGCTGATCGCGATGATGTTCGGCTCGATGGTGATGAGCTACAGCCTGCTGCTGTTCAATTACGCGGCGAGCGTCGTGTTCACGTCGTCCTACGTGCTGCTGATGTTCCACCTGCTCGCACCGGGCAACATGCGCATCATCGGCGAGCGCGCCATCGATACCGTCGTCGGCTGCATGATCGCGATCGCCGCAAGCCGGCTGTTCCCGTACTGGGAATACCGGCTGATGGGCAAGCTCGTCGCCGACATGCTGACGGCGACGCGCAAGTATTTCGAAGCCGTGTGGCGCGCGGGGCGCGGCGCGTCACCGCCGGCCGTGCCTGTCGCCGACGGCGCCGCGGTCGTGCCCGGCGTGGCTGCGGCGATCGAGGCGCCGTCCACGAGCCTCGACGACGACTATCGCTATCGGCTCGCGCGCAAGGACGTGCATATCGCGTTCGCGAATCTCGGGCAGGCCTTCCAGCGGATGATGATCGAGCCGAAGGCGCACCAGCGCTTCGTGCCCGAGCTGAACGACCTGCTCGTGCAGACGCATGTGCTCGGCGCACAGATCACGGCCGCCGCGCCGCTGATCCGCGCCGCGTGCGCGGTCGACGGCAGCATCCCGCAGGACGACGCGTTGCAGCGCGGTCTCGCCGCCGTGCTCGAGAACCTGAAGAAGGCCGAAGCCGGCGAGCCGCCGCCGGCCGACCAGCTTGAAGCGACGAAGCAGATCACGCGCGACCTCGATGCGATGGTCGTGTCCGCCGAGCAATCCGACGCGGTCGATGCCGATCTGACCTACGACCTCAAGGTGCTCGCGCATCAGTGCAAGCAGATGCTCGCGTCGTCGCTGCTGATCCGCAAGGATGCGTGCGTGATTCGGCTGCCTGCATGATCCGTGCGGCCGCGGCCGGCCGCGCGTCGTTTAACCGCTTACCGCTCATCGCCTGTCGCTCATCGGCTGCCGGCGCGGCGCGCTGCCGGGCGAGTCCTGGCGCCGGCGCGTCCTCTGCCAACGTGTCCTTCCGCACACGCCTCGCGCTGCCGCACGTGCCGCACCGCCGTCTACGCACCGACCACACCGTTCGCGCACATCCCCTGACCGGTTCGCCGCGCCGCACCAGTCAGGGAATACCCGATTCCGGTTGTCGGTCCGCGCTTGTTATCATTCGTTCACATTCAAGTTGTATATACAACTCGATCCGGCGAGCTATCGCGCCCGCTCGGTCGGACAACGATTTCGGAGACTCGATGAAGAATCTGCAGCGCCACCTGAGCGCGCGGCACATCCGCTTTCTCGCGCTGGGCTCGGCGATCGGCACCGGTCTGTTCTACGGCTCGGCGTCCGCGATCCAGCTCGCGGGCCCGGCCGTGATCCTGGCGTACATCCTCGGCGGCGCGGCCGTTTACATGGTGATGCGCGCGCTCGGCGAGATGGCCGTGCGCGACCCGGTCGCCGGATCGTTCGGCCACTACGCGACCGAGAATCTCGGGCCGTTTGCAGGCTTCGTCACCGGCTGGACCTACACGCTCGAAATGGTGATCGTCGCGATCGCCGACATCACCGCGTTCGGCATCTACATGGGCTTCTGGTTTCCCGGCGTCCCGCAGTGGATCTGGGTGCTCGGCGTCGTGGCCGTGATCTGCGGGCTGAACCTCTGCCACGTGAAGGTATTCGGCGAACTCGAATTCTGGCTGTCGATCGTCAAGGTCGGTGCGATCGTCGCGATGATCGGCGGCGGCGTCGCGATCCTGATCGCCGGCATGCATTTCGGTCATGCGGCCGACGCGCCGAGCTTCGCGAATCTGTGGAACCACGGCGGCTTCCTGCCGAACGGCATCGGCGGCTTGATCGCGTCGCTGTCGGTCGTGATCTTCGCGTACGGCGGCATCGAGGTGATCGGCATGAGCGCCGGCGAGGCCAAGGATCCGGAGCGCGTGATCCCGCGCGCGATCAACGCGGTGCCCGCGCGGATCCTGCTGTTCTACGTGCTGACGATGGTCGTGCTGATGTCGATCAGCCCGTGGACCGGCGTCGGCGCCGAAGGCAGCCCGTTCGTACAGATCTTCTCGACGCTGGGCGTGAAGTCGGCCGCGACGATCCTCAACCTCGTCGTAATCAGCGCGGCGATTTCCGCGATCAACAGCGACATCTTCGGCGCCGGCCGGATGATGTTCGGCATGGCGCGGCAAGGCCAGGCGCCGCGCGTGCTGATGACGACGTCGCGGCACGGCGTGCCGTGGGTCACGGTGCTCGTGATGGCCGGCGCCTTGCTGATCGGCGTGCTGCTGAACTACCTGATGCCGAAGGACGTATTTCTGATGGTGGCCGCGATCGCGACGTTCGCGACCGTATGGGTCTGGCTCATGATCCTGCTGTCGCAGGTCGCGATGCGGCGTCGCCTGCCGGCCGCGGAAGTCGCGGCGCTGAAGTTCAAGGTGCCGCTGTGGCCGGTCGCGCCCGCACTGACGATCGCCTTCATGGCCTTCGTGATCGTGATGCTCGGCTGGTTCGACGAGACGCGCGTGGCGCTCTACGTCGGCGCGATCTGGCTCGCGTTGCTCGCAGCCGTGTTCTACGTGCGGATTCGTCCGCGTTTCGCGGCCGCGTCACGTTGACGCACCGCTGATACCGCCACGCGGCGCGCCGGTTCCGGCGCCCCGCCCGCGCGGTGCCGCATCCGCCGAGCGGCGTTGCGGCACCGCCGCTCCTCTTCCTTCGTCCACGAGCGGCGCGCAGCGAACGCGCGCCGCCGTGTCAGTGCGACGCCGCGCTCGCGGCCTCGGCCGGATGCGCGTCGTCGTACGCGCGCTTCTGCGAGATCGCGTTGTACAGAATCGTCCCGATCACGAGCAGCACGGCCACGATGATCAGGATGCTCACGTTGCGGACAGGGTTCTTCTTGCGCTGATCCTTCATGGTCGCTGCGGCTCCGTCGAATTCGTCGAAGCGCGCATTCTACGCGCTTGGGCGCGGCGTGCAGCGCCGCCCGTTCGCCGTCTCGCAGCCACGCCGCCCTCCCGATCCGTCGCCGCCTTGCCGAAAGCTTTCATTTGATAATCATTCCCATTTCGATCTAGAATCCAAGTCTTTCATTTTGTAATGTTTCGGGCGATCGAGCGGCACGCGCGTCCGGAACGTCCACCGTCCCTCTGCCGCTTCGGAGTCTTCATGTCGAATCCGCGTTTCCACCTGCTGCCGCTTGTCGGCACCCTCGCCTTCGCCGCGACCGCGTTCGCGCCGCTTGCCCATGCGGCCGATGAAGTGAGCCTGTACACCCCCCGCGAGCCGAAGCTGATCCAGCCGCTCCTCGACGCGTTCACGAAGCAGAGCGGCGTCAAGGTGAACACCGTGTTCGTGAAGGACGGGCTGCTCGAACGCGTGAAGGCCGAAGGTGCACAATCGCCGGCCGACGTGCTGATGACGGTCGACATCGGCAACCTGCTCGATCTCGTCGACGGCGGCCTCACGCAGCCGATCCGCTCGAAGGCGCTCGACGAGGCGGTCCCGGCCAACCTGCGCGGCGCGCAGGGCGACTGGTACGCGCTGTCGCTGCGCGACCGCGTGCTGTACGTCGAGAAGGATCTGAAGGTCGACGCGTTCCGCTACGAGGATCTCGCCGATCCGAAATGGAAAGGCAAAGTCTGTATCCGCTCGGGCCAGCATCCGTACAACACCGCACTCGTCGCCGCGATGATTGCGCACGACGGCGAGGCGGCCACCGAAAAATGGCTGCGCGGCGTGAAGGCGAATCTCGCGCGCAAGGCGACGGGCGGCGATCGCGACGTCGCGCGCGACATCCTCGGCGGCATCTGCGACGTCGGTCTCGCGAACGCCTATTACGTCGGCCACATGAAGAACGCCGAACCGGGCACCGATGCGCGCAAATGGGGCGACGCGATCAAGGTCGTGCGGCCGACGTTCGCGAATGCGAAGAGCGGCGGCACGCACGTCAACATCAGCGGCGCGACGGTCGCGAAGCATGCGCCGAACAAGGCCAACGCGGTCAAGCTGCTCGAATACCTGGTATCGCCGCAAGCGCAGGCGCTCTATGCGCAGGCGAACTACGAATACCCGGTGCGCGCGAACGTGACGCTCGATCCGGTGATCGCGAGCTTCGGTCAGCTGAAGGTCGATCCGCTGCCGCTGACCGAAATCGCGAAGCACCGCAAGCAGGCAAGCCAGCTCGTCGACAAGGTCGGCTTTGACAACTGATCGGAGCTTCGTCGCGGCCCGCGGCCGGTCGCGACGGCCGCCTTTTCTGCTGCGCGCGCGCGGCGTGTGGACGTTCGCTGCGCTCGCGATCGCGGCGGCGGTTGCCGCGCCGCTCGCGGCGCTCGTCGCGGCTGCGTTCGACGCCGATCTCGCGCACTGGCGGCATCTCGCCGCATTCGTGCTGCCGCAGGCGCTTGCCAATACGCTGTTGCTGCTTGCCGGCGTCGGCACGATCGTGTCGATCGTCGGCACCGGCTGCGCGTGGCTCGTCACCGCCTACGACTTCCCCGGCCGCCGCACGCTCACGTGGGCGCTGCTGCTGCCGCTCGCGGTACCCACCTACATCGTCGCGTTCGCGTATCTCGATCTGCTGCATCCGATCGGCCCCGTGCAGAGCGCGGTCCGCTGGCTGCTCGGCTTCGACAGCCCGCGACAGTTCCGGCTGCCCGACCTGCGCTCGCTGCCGGGCGCCGTGTTCGTGCTCGGCTTCGTGCTGTATCCGTACGTGTATCTGAGCACGCGCGCGATGTTCGTCACGCAGTCGGCGAGCCTCCTCGAAGCGGCGCGCACGCTCGGCGCGGGTCGCGTCGCGACGTTCTGGCGCGTCGTCATGCCGCTTGCGCGGCCCGCGATCGCGGTCGGCGTGAGCCTCGCGCTGCTGGAGACGCTGAACGACATCGGCGCATCCGAATTCCTCGGCGTGCAGACGCTCACCGTGTCCGTCTATACGACCTGGATCACACGCTCGGATCTCGCGGGCGCTGCGCAAATCGCGCTCGCGATGCTCGCCGTCGTCGTCGCGATGATCGCGCTCGAACGCTACGGACGCCGTCGCCAGCGCTATGCGCACGGCCGCAGGATGCGGCCGCTCGCGCCGCGCCGGCTCACGGGCGCGGCCGGCTGCACGGCGGCCGTGCTCGGCTGGCTGCCGGTGCTGCTCGGTTTCGGCGCGCCGGCCGCCTATCTCGCGGTCGAGACGGCCAAGCGGCTGCATCAGGTCGGCGGCGTCTCCGCGCAGTTGCTCGACGGGCTCGCGAACACGCTGACGATCGCGGCCGCCGCGACCGTCGCGACGCTCGCATGCGGATTGATCGTCGCGTGGGCCGCGCGCGCGCAGCGCGACAGCATGCGCGCGGGCGTCGCGCGCCTCGGCGCGCGGATCGCGAGCCTCGGCTATGCGGTGCCCGGCACCGTGCTCGCGATCGGTCTGCTCACGCCGCTCGGCGCCGTCGATCGGCTGTTCGGCACGATGCTCGGCCGCGACGGACTGTGGCTGATCGGCTCGGCGGCGGCGCTCGTCATCGCCTATACGGTGCGCTTTCTCGCGATCGCGGCCGGCAACGTCGAAGCGGGCCTTGCGCGCATTCCGCCGTCGCTCGAACAAGCCGCGCGCTCGCTCGGCGAGACGGCGGCCGGCGCGCTGCGGCGCGTGCATCTGCCGCTGCTGCGGCCCGCCCTCACGACGAGCGCGCTGCTGGTATTCGTCGACGCGATGAAGGAACTGCCGGCCACACTGCTGCTGCGTCCGCTGAACTTCGACACGCTCGCGACCTGGCTCTATGCCGAAGCCGCGCGCGGCACCTACGAGGAAGGCGCGGTCGCCGCGCTCGCGATCGTGCTGGCCGGGCTCGTGCCCGTGATCCTGCTCGCACGCACCCGTCACAAGATCGGAGCCTGACACTGTGAATCTGCTCGAACTCGACACGCTGTCCATCGAATACGACACGCCGCAGGGCCGCCGCACGGTGGTCGACGGGCTCAGCCTCGCGCTGCCGCGCGGCGAGATCGGCTGCCTGCTCGGCGCATCGGGGTGCGGAAAGACGACCGTGCTGCGCGCGATCGCGGGGTTCGAACCGCTGCGCGCGGGGCGCATCGTGCTCGACGGCGCGAGCGTCGCGACGCCGTCGTTCGACGTGCCGCCCGAGCGGCGGCGCATCGGGATGATGTTCCAGGACTATGCGTTGTTTCCGCATCTGAGCGCGGCCGACAACGTCGCGTTCGGCCTGCGGCGCCTGCCCAAGCAGGCACGGCGCGCACGCGTGGCCGACATGCTCGCACTCGTCGGTCTCGCCGACTCGGGCAATGCGTATCCGCACGAACTGTCGGGCGGTCAGCAGCAGCGCGTCGCGCTTGCCCGCGCGCTCGCACCGTCGCCGGAACTGCTGCTGCTCGACGAGCCGTTTTCGAATCTCGATGTCGATACGCGCGAACGGCTCGCGTTCGAGCTGCGCGACATCCTGAAGCGGACGGGCCACACCGCAATCCTGGTCACGCACAACCAGGCCGAAGCGTTTGCGATCGCCGACCGGATCGGCGTGATGCACGACGGCCGGCTCGCGCAGTGGGATACGCCGTACGCGCTGCATCATCATCCGGCCAGCGCATTCGTCGCGGAATTCATCCGGCGCGACGCGCTCGCCGACGCACGCGCCCACGCGCTCGCACGCGGCCGATAACGCATGGCGGCGCGCCGTACGGCGGACGATACGGCGGGGCGATACGCGCCGACGCTAGGCAGGCTCCGCGAGATCGCGCACCGGCAGCGCGGTCGAATACTTGATCTGCTCCATCGCGAACGACGAGCTCACGTCGAAGAGCGGCACCGTGCGGATCAATTGTTTGTAGACGCGATCGTAATCGTCGATGCCGGCCACGACGACGCGCAGCAGATAGTCGGTCTCGCCGCTCATCCGATACACCTCGACCACCTCCGGCATGTCGCGCACCGCCTGCGTGAAACGCTGCGCCCACTCCTCGGTGTGCTGGTTCGTGCGGATCGCGACGAACACGGTCGTGCCGACACCGAGCTTGCGCGGATCGCAGAGCGCGACCTGCGCGCGGATCGCGCCCGTTTCCTTCAGCCGCTGCACGCGCTTCCAGCACGGCGTCTGCGACAGATTCACGCGTTGCGCGAGTTCTGCAATCGGCAACGTCGCGTCGGTCTGCAACAGTTCCAGCAGCTTGCGGTCGATTGCATCCATTTCTCGAGTCCCCTGCCGATAGAAATTTATTCTATGCATCGTCTATGACGGGGAACGATATGCAATCCGGTCGGCCGCGTCGACCGGGATAAACACCGATCGGACGAATACGCGCGCGTATCCGCGCGATCGGCGCGGCCTCGATGCCGCGAACCGGCGCCGGCGGCCGCACGCCGCCGGCCGGCGCACGGCTCAGTACGCGACCGTCGCGATCTCGCGCACGAACCGGCGCTGCTCGAGCGCATCGACGAACGCGACCGCGTAGTCTTCGGCAGAAATCCGGCTGTCGCCGTTCGCATCGACGATCAGCTTGCCGGTGCCGGTGCGGAACGTGCCGGTGCGCTCGCCCGGCGCGATCAGCGCGGCCGGCGCGAAGAACGTCCAGTCGAGATCGTCGACGGTCTTCAGATAACCGAGCGCGTCGCGGTGCGCGAGCGCGACCGCCTTGTACTCGGCCGGAAACCCTTCGGTGTCGACGAGCTGCTTGCCGGGTGCGACCTCGAGCGAACCGGCGCCGCCGACGACGACCACGCGTTTGAGCCCGGCGCGACGAGCGCCCTCGACCAGCGCCTTCACGGCCGCGACGACGTTCGCCGCATCGTCCTGCTTCGGACCGTACGCGCTCGCCACGACGTCGTGGCCCGGCAGCGCGGCCGCGACGCTTGCCGGATCGAACAGGTCGGCCGCTTTCGCGGTGATGCCGTCGCCGGCCGCGCCCGGACGGCGCGACAGCGCGGTCACGCGATGCCCGCGTCGCGCCGCTTCGGCCGCGATGCGCGAGCCGATCATGCCCGTTGCGCCGAACAGCGCGATATTCAAGGACGGTTGCGTCATGTCGATTCTCCCAAATAAATGTAACGTAATTGATTACATATAAGACCGCAAAAAACGGGGCGACCGCCCCGCACCTGCCGACGCCGACTGCCTGCGTCGTGTATTGCCGCTGCCCTACCCGCCCGCGCCGGCCGCACGCGGGCCGCGCCGTTCGGCGTCGAGCACGTCGACCGTCACGTCGGCCAGCGTGCGCGATGCGAGCGACGCTTCCATCGCACGCTGCGCGTCGCCGATATAGCCGGTCAGCACGCCCTGGATATGCCGCCCGACGAGACACGCGGGATTCGGCGCCTCGCGGTGCAGCGCGAACAGTTGCGCATCGTCGACTGCGCGATAGACGTCGAGCAGCGTGACCTCGCCGGGCTCGCGCGCGAGCAGCGCGCCGCCGCCCGCGCCGAGCTGAGACGTGGTGAGCCCCGCCGCCGCGAGCATCGACAGCAGCCGGCGGATCAGCGCCGGATTCGTGTTCACGCTGCCCGCGATGATGTCGGACGACAGCGGCACGCCTTCCTGCATCGACAGCAAGGCGAGCACGTGAACGGCAAACGCGAAGCGGCTGCTGGTATTCATTCCACACTCACTCGACGCCGTCGCGCAACGCGGCGGCTCAATATGTAACCATGATAATTACAATTTATGGATTCTGCAAGCGGCGCGTCACGGATTGCTGGCGGGCTTGGCGCCCGCCGCACTCTGCTGACTCCACTGCTGAAGCTTCTTGCCGGCCTCCGCGAGCTTCGCGCCCGCTTCGGATGCCGCATGCGCGACGACCGCGGACGCCGCCGCGTCGATCTGCGCCTGCGCGGCGGACGCCAGCCCGCTCGCCGACAACGGCGGCACGGCCGACGCGGCCGACGCGATACCGGCCTTCGCCGCATCGATCTGCTGGCTGACGGTGCTCGCGACCTGATCGAGTGCCTGCGCCGCGTGGCTGGCTGCATCGGCGGCCGCGCTCGCGGCCGTATCGGGTTGCGTGGCCGGCGCGCCCGATTTCTCGCAGCCCGCAAGCGCGAACACCGCAGCGGCCGCGACGGCCGTCAACACCGCGCCGCGCATCGGGCGCATCGGCAAAGTCTTCATCTTCATCGGCGATCTGTAGCCGCATCGCGCGGCCTGCATGGTTGAAACGACGTCGATGATACCGCCTGTGCGCAGGCATCAGCCGGCGCCGGATTAAAAACGGCTTTCAATTTCAGACTCATCCGATTTAATTGCGCATGCGCGGCAATTAAAGTGTGCGTCGTCGAATCGTCTACTCGCCCGTCACGCTCATGAATTTCCTCGTCAACTGGCTGATCGCGCTCGCCGCGCTGCTCGCCGCCGCGCTGTTTCTGTGCCTGCGACCGTCGCGGGCGCATGGCGCCGCGGGCGCCGGCCGCGCCCGGCGGTTCGCGTGTGCGCGTTTGCTCGCCCAAGCGGTGACCGGCTTCTGGGCGTCCGCGCTGATGGTCGCGCGGGCGCTGCTCGGTGGCGCGTCGGTCGGCGCATCGCCGGCCGGTTTTGCGGCGCTCGCATTCGGCGCACTCGGGCTCGCGACGCTCGCCGGCTATTGGTCGGCGTGCGCGTGGCGGCTGCGCGGGCCGCGCCGGCTGTTCGCCGGCCGCTGACGCACAGGCCGGCCGCACACCGCTTTAGCCGCCCCGACGCGGCGCATCCCGCGCGCACCACGACGCGTCGCTTCGCACCACATCGCCGCCGTCGCGCACCAGATACGAGCCCGTCGCACCATGTACGTGCAACGCGCGCCGCATGCGAATACGTTGGCGGCGCCCCGCGACGCACGCGCGCGCGGCATCATACGGCGCTTCGCACCAATGGCACGCATGCGCTCCCCAAGTTGGCTCGATACTTGCATTCGTTGCCCGTTTTTTGAGCAAGGAAGCCTCCGCATGGACGGTATGAAATCCGGCGTCGACACACTGTTCCTGTTGATCGGCGCCGTCATGGTGCTCGCGATGCACGCGGGCTTCGCGTTTCTCGAACTCGGCACGGTGCGCAAGAAGAATCAGGTGAACGCGCTCGTGAAGATCCTCGTCGACTTCTCGGTGTCGACGCTCGCGTATTTCTTTATCGGCTACACGATCGCGTACGGCGTCGAATTCTTCGACGACATCGGGACGCTGTCGCAGCACAGCGGCTACGCGCTCGTACGGTTCTTCTTTCTGCTGACCTTCGCGGCCGCGATTCCCGCGATCGTCTCCGGCGGCATCGCCGAGCGCGCGAAATTCAATCCGCAGCTCGTCGCGACGCTGATCATCGTCGGCTTCATCTATCCGTTCTTCGAAGGCATCGCGTGGAACGAGCGCTACGGCGTGCAGGCCTGGCTCGCGCACGCGTTCGGTGCACCGTTCCACGATTTCGCGGGCTCGGTCGTCGTGCACGCATTCGGCGGCTGGGTCGCGCTGCCGGCCGTGCTGCTGCTCGGCGCGCGCCACGGCCGCTACGCGAAGGACGGCCGCATCGCCGCGCATCCGCCGTCGAACATTCCGTTTCTCGCGCTCGGCGCGTGGGTGCTCGCGGTCGGCTGGTTCGGCTTCAACGTGATGAGCGCCCAAACGCTCGACAAGATCAGCGGCCTCGTCGCCGTGAACTCGCTGATGGCGATGGTCGGCGGCACGCTCGCCGCGTGGCTCGCGGGACGCAACGATCCGGGCTTCACGTACAACGGTCCGCTCGCCGGCCTCGTCGCGGTCTGCGCGGGATCGGACGTGATGCATCCGATCGGTGCGCTCGTGACCGGCGCGGCCGCCGGCGCGCTGTTCGTCGCGATGTTCACGTGCGTGCAGAACAAGTGGCGCATCGACGACGTGCTCGGCGTATGGCCGCTGCACGGGATGTGCGGCGCGCTCGGCGGCATCGCGACCGGCATCTTCGGGCTGCCGGCGCTCGGCGGCCTCGGCGGCGTCGCGTTCATGTCGCAGCTGATCGGCACGCTCGGCGGCATCGCGATCGCCAGTGTCGGCGGTGCGCTCGTCTACGGCGCGCTGAAGGCGACCGTCGGCCTGCGGCTCGATCGCGAAGCGGAGTTCGACGGCGCGGACCTGTCGATCCATCGGATCACGGCGACGCCGGAACGCGACTGACGCCACGCGCGCCGCACGCGTTCGCAACGGTGCGCCGGCGCACGCTCGATACGCATTACGTTTTCAATTCAAAAAACTTTCATCGAGCGTCCCTACACTTCCGTCCAGTTTTCAACCTGCCTTCGCGAAGCTTGCCGTCCGGCCGGCTTCGCGAACGCCATTCTTTCCACACCTGAAACTGGACTCGACATGCCCGCGTTGCCCAATGCTTCCCGTCGCCATGCCCTGAAGATCCTTGCCGGCGCTCCGATGCTGCCGCTCTCCGGCCTCGCGCTGCCGGCGCTGCTGACGGGTTGCGGCGGCGACGACGATCAGCCCGCCACGACGCCCACGGCGGCCGCCTACGCGGCGGCGACGTTCTCGTCGATGGCCGCCCCGACGCTCGACAACGCGGCGGCGATGGCGACGACGACGGTCGGCTCGACGCTGTCGGTGTCGTTCTCGGACGGCTCGTCGCGCAACTTCAAGCTCGCCTACCGGCCGTTCTTCGTGACCGGCGACATGGTGCCGGACGGCAAGGGCGGCACGATTCTCGCGGGCGGCTACTACGACATCAACAATCAGCCGATCATCGACCGCTCGGTGCCCGCCAAGGAACGCCAGTTCTATTCGGACTGCCCCGACGGCAGCTCGCTGCTCACGCTGAAGAATGCGAACGTGCCCGGCGTGAAGGGCAACACGGTGTTCGCGGTCGTGCAGTTCGAATACACGACGCGCGATCAGGCGAGCGTGTCGCAGTACGGCCAGCTGCCGTCGCCGATCGCGGTGCTGACGCTCGATCAGGATCCGGCAACCGGCGCGCTGAAGCTCGTCAAGTATCACAACGTCGACACGTCGAGCGCGCACGGCCTCTGGATCACGTGCGGCGCGAGCCTGTCGCCGTGGGGCACGCACCTGTCGAGCGAGGAATACGAGCCGGACGCGACGAAGGCCGCGACGGACGCGCAGTTCAAGGCATTCAGCAAGAACACGTTCGGCGACGAAACGAAGGCGAATCCCTACCACTACGGCCATCTGCCCGAAATCACCGTGAATCCGGACGGCACCGGCACCGTGAAGAAGCACTATTGTCTTGGCCGCATTTCGCACGAGCTGATCCAGGTGATGCCCGACCAGCGTACCGTGATGATGGGCGACGACGCGACCAACGGCGGCCTGTTCATGTTCGTCGCCGACAAGGCGGCCGACCTGTCGGCCGGCACGCTCTACGTCGCGAAGTGGACGCAGACGTCGTCCGCCGGCGCAGGCAGCGCGACGCTCACGTGGATCCGGATCGGCCATGCGACGAGCAGCGAGATCGAATCGCTCGCGAACACGCTGAAGGCGTCGGACATCATGGATCTCGCGACGACCGATCCGAACGACGCGAGCTACACGAAGATCCACTTCGGCGGCAAGTTCAACTGGATCCGCATCAAGCCCGGGATGGAAAAGGCGGCCGCGTTCCTCGAAACGCACCGCTACGCGGCGCTGATCGGCGGCAGCATGGCGTTCACGAAGCTCGAAGGCACGACCGTGAACGCGAAGGACAAGATCGTCTACACGGCGATGTCGCGGATCGAGACGTCGATGGTCAAGGGCAACGCGGTGTCGCGCGACGTCGCGCTCGACGCGAAGATCGCCGCGGGCGCCGTCTATGCGCTGAACCTGAAGGCCGGGCAGCGCGATACGTCGGGCACCGCGATCGACAGCGAGTGGGTGCCGGTCGACATGGCCGCGCCGGCGGCACTGGTCGGCGAGGATCTCGCGACGGCGGACGCACTCGGCAACCTCGCGAACCCGGACAAGATCGCGAACCCGGACAACCTGAAGTTCTCGGAAAAGCTGCGCACGCTGTTCATCGGCGAGGACTCGGGGATGCACGTGAACAACTTCCTGTGGGCCTACCACGTCGATACCAGGACGCTCTCGCGCGTGCTGTCGTGCCCGGCCGGTGCCGAATCCACGGGCCTGCATGCCGTCGACGAAATCAACGGCTGGACCTACATCATGAGCAACTTCCAGCACGCGGGCGACTGGGAATCGCCGCTGCACGACAAGGTCAAGCCCGTGCTCGATCCGCTCGTGCGCGCGAACTACAAGGACCGCTTCGGCGCGAGCGTCGGCTATCTGACGGCCGAGCAGACCAGCATCCAGCTCGCGAAGGGCTGAGCCCCGCCCCGCGGCGCGCGGGACGCGCCGCCTTCCCGATCACGTTTCATTCGTCGGCGCTCCACGCCGGTTCATGCGCGATGCCCTTGCGGGCGTCGCGCTTTTTTTTGCGCGCGCCGGAAGCGCCGCGCCGAGCATGCGCGGCCGCGCCGGCCGGGCCCGTGCGCCGGACGCGCGATAATACGGCGCCGACGCGCCGGCGCACAGGCAAAAAAAAAAGCGCCACGGAGACCGTGGCGCTAAAAAAGTTCTAGCCATTCCGAGGGCCGTGCTAGAACCTGAGAGACTGCACAAAACACCGTTGCCGGTTAAACTCCTGAAACGATGTTTCGAAAACGTGAGACATTCTTTCCGTTTCCGCGGAACAAGTCAAGCGGTATTTGCACCGTCTCATGCACTTTTCAGCGGCGCCGATGTGAGGGTTTTCCTAATAAACCAAGGGTCAACCCGTAAAGTTTCATCACATGAACGGTTCATTCGGCGAACATGCATCTTTTGACAATCATCTGACAATATTAAGTAAACTGAAATAGAGTTTCGGAAATAGAGAGAACGCCTCGTGTCGACATCTGTCATCCCTCCCGCTCCCCGAGAACGCGAATCGTCGCCGGACGAAATCACCGCGCTCGCGCGCGGCCTTGCGGTGCTGCGCCGCATCGCGGCCGCCGACGCGCCCGTCAGCAACCGCGAATTGACCGAGCTGACCGGCATTCCGAAGCCCACCGTGTCGCGCATCACCGCGACGCTCGTCAGCGCCGGCTTCCTGTTCCAGCTGCCGGACAGCGAGCGCTTCGTGCTAACCGCGTCGGTGCTCGAGCTGAGCCATGGTTTCCTGCGCAACTTCGACATTCGCGCGCGCTCGCGGCCGTTCATGATCGAGCTTGCCGAGCGCACGTCGCTGTCCGTGCACCTCGCGGTGCGCGACCGGCTCGACATGGTCGCGATCGACGTGATCCGCCCGCGCTCGGCGGTGCTCGTCACGCGGCTCGAGATCGGCTCGCGGATGGACATTGCGCGCACGGCGGTCGGCCGCGCATATCTCGCCGCGCTCGAGGACGACGAGCGGCGTGCGCTGCTCGACGCGCTGCGCGCGACGGCCGGCGACGACTGGCCGCACGTGTTCGCGCGGCTCAATCCGGCGCTCGACGACGCGATGCGCGACGGCCACGCGATCGCGATCGGCGAATGGCGCGAAGGGCTCAACGCGGTCGCGGCCGGTTTCGTCGGGCCGTCCGGCCAGCGCTATTCGGTGAACTGCGGCGGCGCATCGCACCAGTGCCCGCCGGAATGGTTGCGCGAACACGTGGTGCCGGCGCTGCAGGAATGCATCGCCAAGATCACGCGCGAGATCGGCGGCGCACCGGCGCGGCGCGTCGCCGCGTAAGCGTGCCGTCATCGTTTCGTCGTCTTCTGTAACGACCGTAACCCGTTGAAAGATAGAGCACTGGACTGTAACGGGGACGGGACGTAGCATCATGCCCAATCGTCGCACCGGTCGTCGGTGCGCGCCGCTCTTTCCCGCGCGGGCGGGACGCGCCCGGGCCGAGCCGGCCGCCTCCGATACGCCCGCATGCCGCCCTCGCAGTGCGTTCCCCGGCACGCCCGCGCCGTCTTCCTGACAGAACACGATGGACAACCAACAAAAGCCCACGCCCCCTTCGAACGATCCCGCTCCCGCTGCCGCACGACGTTCGCGCCGCAGGCTGACCGCCGCGGCGCTGGCCGTCGTCGTCATCGGCGGCCTGCTGTGGTGGCATCCGTGGAACCGCACGCCGGCCGGCAAACCGGCCGCGGGCAGCGCGGCTAGCAGCGCAGGCGGCGGCCACCGCGGCCGCG
>NZ_KV786918.1:1163-1307 GCF_001806955.1 Burkholderia sp. HMSC10F09 | reverse complement strand
TCGCCGCGCTGCCGGCGCCGGGCGCATCGAACGCATCGCATGCTGCATCGAACGGATCGAACGCATCGAACATCGCATCGCAGCCGGCTCGACGTGCATCCGGCTCGGCCGCATCGTCGAGCGCCGCCCGCACGGCCGTCGACT
>NZ_KV786918.1:0-1143 GCF_001806955.1 Burkholderia sp. HMSC10F09 | reverse complement strand
GCCGCCCGCACGGCCGTCGACTCGGCCGCGCGCACGCCGGCGGCGAAGGACGCGCCGGCCGCGTCGGGCTACGGGCCGCGCGTCGCGAAGGCGGCCGCACCGGCGGACAAGCCGGCCGCGAAGCCCGCGCTCGTGCGTCCGGCGCTGAACGGCGAGAAGCCGGCGCTGGCGACGGCCGGCGCGTCCGACGACGATTGGGAGACCTTCTAAATCATGCAGGCCGCGCGCGTGCCGTTTCGACCCGATGCACCGGATGCCGCGCCTCGCGCGGGCGAGCCGGGGCGCGACTTCGCGTTCACGGGCGCGGATTTCGCGCGCATCCGCGCGCTGATCCATCGTCGTGCGGGCATCTCGCTGTCCGATCACAAGCGCGACATGGCGTATAGCCGGCTCGCGCGGCGGCTGCGCGCGCGCGGGCTCGACTCGTTTCGCGAGTATCTGGACCTGCTCGAACAGGAGAACGACGCGGCCGAGTGGGAAGCGTTCACGAATGCGCTGACGACGAACCTCACCGCGTTCTTTCGCGAGTCGCACCATTTCCCGATCCTCGCGGAGTTCGTGAAGGGCCGTGCGGCGCCGGTGGCGGTGTGGTGCTCGGCGGCATCGACCGGCGAGGAGCCGTACTCGATCGCGATCACGCTGATCGAGGCGCTCGGCGAATCGGCGGCGCGCAGCGCGTCGATCCTCGCGACCGACCTCGACACGCAGGTGCTCGCGAAGGCCGAGGCCGGCATCTATACCTACGATCAGGTCAAGCATCTGTCGCCGGAGCGGCTGAAGCGCTTCTTCCTGAAGGGCACGGGCGCGCAGGCGGGCCGCGTGAAGGTGCGGCCCGAACTGCGCGCGATGATCCGCTTCGAGCAGCTGAACCTGACCGATGCCGACTACGGGATCGCGAAGCCGTTCGACGCGATCTTCTGCCGCAACGTGATGATCTATTTCGACAAGCCGACGCAGAGCCAGGTACTCGCACGCTTCGAGCCGCTCGTGAAACCGGGCGGGCTGCTGTTCGCCGGCCACTCGGAGAACTTCACGTACGTGACGCAGGCGTTCCGGCTGCGCGGGCAGACCGTCTACGAGCTGACGCGCGATGCGGCGGGCGGCGCACGCCCGCGCGGCGCGCCCGCGATGCCGGCCGACGCC
>NZ_KV786917.1:0-3602 GCF_001806955.1 Burkholderia sp. HMSC10F09 | reverse complement strand
AGCGCGCGAAGCCGGCCGGCTCGGCGGCGGCGCGCGCGGCAGCCGCTTCGTCGCCCGAAACGCGTCCGCCGAAACGCGCGACGTGATGCGCGACTAGCAGGCCGATCATGCGACTCGCGCTCGTTCTGATGGGAGGCGGCGCGCGCGCCGCGTATCAGGTCGGCGTGCTGAAGGCACTGGCCGAGATCGCGCGCGAGGCCGATCCGCATCGGCATACGCTGCCGTTCGCGGTCGTCTGCGGATCGTCGGCCGGCGCGATCAACGCGACGTCGATCGCGAGCCACGCGGACGACTTTTCGCACGGCGTGCGGCGGTTGCTCGAGTTCTGGGAGCATCTGCGCGCCGACTACGTGTATCGCACCGACTGGCTCGGCATCGCGGCGGCCGGCGCACGCTGGCTCGCGACGATGACGTTCGGCTGGGCCGCGCGCCGCTCGCCGCGCGGGCTGCTCGACAACACGCCGCTCGCGCATCTGCTGCAGCGCGAGCTCAGCTTCCACCGGATCGAGCAGATGCTCGAAGCGCGCCTGCTGCATGCGCTCGCGGTGACGGCGCTCAGCTATTCGAGCGGCCGCCACCTGACCTTCTACCAGGCGGCCGAGCCGATCCAGGCATGGCGGCGCGCGCAGCGCACCGCGCGGCTCGTCGATCTGTCGGCGTCGCACCTGCTCGCCTCGTCGGCGATTCCGTTCGTGTTCCCCGCCGTGCCGCTCGTGCTCGACGGACAGATTGAGTACTTCGGCGACGGCTCGATCCGGCAGATCGCGCCGCTGTCTCCGGCGATCCACTTCGGCGCGCAGCGCATCGTCGTCGTCGGCGCTGCCGATCCGCGCCCGGAAATCCCCGCCGCGAACGGTGCGGGCCGCGCGCGCGGCTATCCGACGCTCGCGCAGATCGGCCAGCAGGTGCTCGCGAGCGTGTTCCTCGACTCGATCGGCTCGGACATCGAACGGATCGAGCACATCAACCGGATGATCGAGCACCTGCCGCATCAGGTCGAAGTCGACAGCGGCTGGCGGCACGTCGACGTGCTCGCGATCGCGCCGTCCGAGCGTATCGAGCTGATCGCCGCGAAGCACCTGAAGCAGATGCCGGCGACGATGCGCGGGCTGCTCGGCGCGATCGGCGGCAGCCAGCCGGCCGGTGCGTCGTTCGCGAGCTATCTGCTGTTCGAGGAGCCGTTCACGCGCGAACTGATCGAGCTCGGCTACCGCGACGGGCGCGCGCAGCGCGACACGCTTGCGGCGTGGATCGCCGCGGCGGATGGCGGCGGAATGGGGAACGGCGGCATGGCGGGCGGTGCGATGGCGGGCGGCGGCTCGATGGTCGGCGGCTCCGCGGTCGGCGGCTCGACGGTCGGCAGCTCGACGGTCGGCAGCTCGGCGGTCGGCAGCTCGGCGGCTCGCGGCGATGCGCCCTCCGACGTGCCCGCCGCCGAAACGCGCGACGCCAGCGCAACGGCGCCCGATGCCCGCGTCGGCGACGATCGTGCGGCCGGCGAAATGCGGGTCTGACACGTCACGGTTGCGGATTCGCGACGCGCTACCGCGACCGATCGCCGCACCTGCGGGCCGCTCGACGCGGTGCCCCGCGCGTCGCGGAACGGTCATGCGTGCGTGCTATCATGGCCGCCGCCGAATACACCATATCGAGCAGCCCGCCGCGCCGGCAGCCGTACGGGGAGCCCGTTCGGGCGACCGGAACGGGCGCGGGTTCGCCAGCGAGCCGGCCAGCGCCGGCCCCCCAATTCAGGCACGCGCGGCCGGTTCCGTTCGAGCGGAGCGTGGCGGCGGCGTGTACCACGGCGGCACGCGGCCGCCCGGCTGCCGGACGCGCAAGCAGCGTCCGGGAGGCCGGTTTCCCGCGTAAAATTTGAGTCTTGGCTGCACAAGGCGCGCATGCGCCCGCGCGGCATCAGTCACGTTGAAAGAAGTCGCATTGCGCAGAACAGGGGTGGGACCATCATGAACACCATGCTTTATCCGGAACTTTACCGATCGCTCGAAGCTGTCCGCTGGGACATGGAGAAAGACATTCCGTGGGACAAGTTTGACGCTTCGCTGCTCACCGACGAGCAGGCGAAGACGATCAAGATGAATGCGATCACCGAGTGGTCGGCGCTGCCGGCGACGGAAATGTTCCTGCGCGACAACCAGCACGACAGCGATTTTTCCGCGTTCATGAGCGTGTGGTTCTTCGAGGAGCAGAAGCATTCGCTCGTGCTGATGGAATACCTGCGCCGCTTCAAGCCGGAGCTCGTGCCGACCGAGGAAGAACTGCACGCGGTGCGCTTCGAGTTCGACCCGGCGCCGCCGCTCGAGACGCTGATGCTGCACTTCTGCGGCGAAATCCGTCTGAACCACTGGTATCGCTGCGCGGCCGACTGGCACACCGAGCCGGTGATCAAGCACATTTACGAGACGATCTCGCGCGACGAAGCGCGCCACGGCGGCGCGTATCTGCGCTACATGAAGAAGGCGTTGAACAATTGCGGCGACGTCGCGCGCGCGGCGTTCGCGAAGATCGGCGTGCTGATGGCGTCGGCGCGCCGCACCGAGAAGCCGCTGCACCCGACGAACCTGCACGTAAACCAGGCGCTGTTCCCGCGCGACACCGTGCAGTCCCGCCTGCCCGATCCGGAATGGCTCGAGCGCTGGCTCGACGAGCAGATCCGCTTCGACGGCGAGTGGGAGAAGAAGGTCGTCGACCGCATCCTGCACAACCTGTCGATCCTGTTCGAGCGCACGTTCGCGACCGCGCAGGAACTGAACCGTTACCGCAAGGAAGTCACGAACCGTCTGCAGTCGGAAAGCGGTTCGTCGTCCGCGCAACCGGCCTGACGGCCGTCGCGGCGCGGCGGCGGGCGCATCCGCTCGGCCCGCGCGGCGCCCGCGATCCGAAGCCCGTCCGGCCTGCCCGACGGGCTTTTTCTCAGGCATCGCGCGGGCCGATTGCGCCTGCGGCGCGCAGGACGTCCCGCTCGATCCGTTTCATCCCATCCGCCCGACTTTCATCATGCCCGCTTCCTTCGAACGCAAGCTGATCCCCCGCGACGCACTCGTCGCGCTGCGCGCATCGCTGCCGGCGCCCGTCGTCTTCACGAACGGCGTGTTCGACATCCTGCATCGCGGCCACGTCACCTATCTCGCCGATGCGAAGGCGCTCGGCGCGTGCCTGATCGTCGGCGTGAACAGCGACGCGTCGGTGCGCATGCTCGGCAAGGGCGACGACCGCCCGATCAACCGCGAAGACGACCGGATGGCGCTGCTCGCGGCGCTGGAAAGCGTCGACTGGGTCGTGAAGTTCGAGGAAAAGACGCCGGTGTCGCTAATCGAAGCGGTTCATCCGGACGTCCTCGTGAAGGGCGGCGACTACGATATGGACAAGCTGCCGGAGTCCGCGCTCGTGCGCGGCTGGGGCGGCCGCGCGCTCGCGATTCCGTTCGAGCACGATCGGTCGACGACCGCGCTGTTGAAGAAGGTGCGCGCGCAGCAGTAACGCCCGCGCGCTAGCGCGCCGACGACGCGGCCAGCGGCTCGGCCGCCACGGCCGGCGGCGCGATCGGCCCGCCGACGACCGGTTGATCGGTCGCTTGCGCGAGT
>NZ_KV786916.1:0-27736 GCF_001806955.1 Burkholderia sp. HMSC10F09 | reverse complement strand
CCTTAAACACAAAATTCCTGACAGGCCCCGACGAGCCGGCGAAGTTGCCGCGTCGTCAGTTCCCAGCCATTCGGCGCGGCCAGACTTCAGGTCCAAATTCCCCATCTTCGATGGCGCCAGCGCTGTTCGATGCATCGCCGGCCGATCTGACCGGCAACCGGCAGCTTGCCGAGGTCCAGCCGCGACATTTCAATTTAGCCGCACACCGTTTCCGCTGATAATTCACCTTATGTCAAATCAAGAATCTCCCCAAACAAGCCAGAACCCCCATCCCACAGACCGCACACGCCACCCACCGGCGGCGCATGCGTCCGTCCTTCATCAAACCGCCGTCAAACCGCCATCACCGTCACCGACTTCGTGACGAGATACGGCTCGAGCGCTTCCGGACCACCCTCCGAGCCATAACCCGAATCCTTCACGCCGCCGAACGGCATTTCGGGCCACGGCGTCGCCGGCTGGTTGATCCAGAGCATCCCGACTTCGAGCCGCTGCGTCAGCAGATGCACGTTCGCGAACGAACGCGTGAACGCGTAGCCGGCCAGACCGTACGGCAGCCGGTTCGCTTCGGCGATCGCATCCTCGAGCTTGTCGAAGCCGCGGATCGCCGCGACCGGACCGAACGGCTCGTTATTGAACACGTCCGCTTCGAGCGGCACGTTCGCGAGCACGGTCGGCGCGAAGAAGTTGCCTTCCGAGCCGATCCGCTCGCCGCCGGTTTCGACGCTCGCGCCGACCTTGCGCGCGTTTTCGACGACCGACGCCATCGCAGTCAGCCGGCGCGGGTTCGCGAGCGCACCGAGCGTCGTCCCTTCCTCGAGCCCGTTGCCGACCTTCAGCCCCTCCGCATGCTTGACGAGCGCGCGCGTGAATTCGTCGCGAATGCTGTTGTGGACGAGAAAACGCGTCGGCGAGATGCAGACCTGCCCCGCGTTGCGGAATTTGGCGCCGCCGGCCGCCTTCACCGCCAGCGCAACGTCCGCGTCCTCCGCGACGATCACCGGCGCGTGACCGCCGAGCTCCATCGTCGCGCGCTTCATGTGCTGACCGGCGAGCGCCGCGAGCTGCTTGCCGACCGGCGTCGAACCGGTGAACGTGACCTTGCGGATCACCGGGTGCGGAATCACGTACGACGAGATCTCGGCCGGATCGCCGTACACGAGGCCGATCACGCCCGCCGGCACGCCGGCGTCGACGAACGCGCGCAGCAGCGCGGCCGGCGATGCGGGCGTTTCTTCCGGCGCCTTGACGAGGAACGAGCAGCCCGTGGCGAGCGCAGCGCTCAGCTTGCGCACGACCTGGTTCACCGGGAAATTCCACGGCGTGAACGCGGCGACCGGGCCGACCGGCTCCTTCACGACCGTCTGCTGCGCGCCGAGGTTGCGCGGCGGCACGATGCGCCCGTACACGCGACGCCCTTCATCCGCGAACCATTCGATGATGTCGGCCGCTGACAGCACTTCGATCCGCGCCTCCGTAAGCGGCTTGCCCTGTTCCTGCGTCATCAGTTGCGCGATCGTATCGGCGCGCTCGCGCACCAGCGCCGCGGCCTTGCGCATCGTCGCCGCGCGTTCGTGCGCCGGCACCTTCCGCCATGCTTCGAAGCCGCGCTGCGCGGCGGCCAGCGCACGATCGAGATCGGCGATGCCCGCGTGGGCCACCTTGCCAATCACCTTGCCGGTCGCCGGGTTTACCACGTCGATCGTCTTGCCGCTCGCGGCGTCGACCCACTCGCCGTCGATCAGGAGTTGCGTATCCGTATAAGTCACGTTTGCCATCCAGACACCTCTGCTTTACGTCGAAAAAGCGTGCCGCCGCGGACGGCGGCACGCCGGTTATCAGGGGCGTCGCCGGCGCAATGCGCGCGGCGGCGTTCGGTGCGGGCTCGTCGCCCGCGGTTCGGTCGGCATGCCGGCCGGCACTGGCCGGCATGCGATCGCGGATCGGTGTCGCCGACGATCCGCACGGCACTCATTGCGCGGCGGCGGTCGCCTTGCGCAGCTTCGCGACATCCGCGGGCTGCACGGCCGGCGCGCCGTTGCTCCATCCGGCACGCATGAACGTCAGCACGTCGGCGATCTGCCGGTCGTTCAGCTGGCCGGCAAACGCCGGCATCGGATACGCGGAAGGCACGCCGTCGATCACAAGCGTGTCGCTGCCGTTCAGCGTCACGTTGATCAGCGACGACGCATCGCGTTCGAGCACGTTCGGATTGCCGGCGAGCGGCGCGAGGAGCGGCGCGTAGCCGCGCCCGTCCGTGCCGTGGCAATGCGCGCAGTACGCACTATAGACCTTTGCGCCCGGATCGGCCGACGGTCGCGCCAGTGCAGCCTGCGTCGCCTTCGCATCATAGCGGTACTCGGGCGCGCCCGTGCCGCCTGCCGCGGGCAGCGACTTCAGGTAGCGCGAGATCGCCGCCAGATCGTCGCCGGTCAGTTCCTGCGTGCTGTGGTTGATCACGCTCACCATCGAGCCGAACGCGGTCGCGTGCTGGTTTGCGCCGGTTTTCAGGAACTGCGCGACGTCGGCCTCGCTCCAGCGGCCGAGCCCCGTATTGTGCTCGCCCGTCAGGTTCGACGCGAACCAGTTGTCGATCGACGCGCCCGACAGGAACGCCGCGCCGCTTTCGTCGAGCGCCTTCTCCTGGAAGCCGACACCGCGCGGCGTATGGCACGAGCCGCAGTGGCCGAGCCCTTGCACGAGATAGGCGCCGCGGTTCCACATCGCGTCCTTCGCCGGCTTGTCGGCGTACGGCGTCGTGTCGAGGAACACCATGTTCCATAACGCGAGCGGCCAGCGCATGTTGAGCGGCCACGGAATGTCGGACGGCCGGTTCGCCTGCTTCACCGGTTCGACGCCGTGCATGAAGTATGCATACAACGCCTTCACGTCGTCGTCCCTCAGCTTCGCGTACGACGGGTACGGCATCGCCGGGTACAGCCGATGGCCGTCCTTCGCGACGCCCTTGCGCAACGCGTCGGCAAACTCCGCTTCGGTATAGCCGCCGATACCGGTTTCCGTGTCGGGCGTGATGTTCGTCGTGTAGATCGCGCCCATCGGCGTGGCCATCTTCAGGCCGCCCGCGAACGGCGTGCCGCGCGGCGCGGTGTGGCACGCGACGCAGTCGCCGGCTTTCGCGAGATAGGCCCCGCGCGCGACGAGTGCGCTGTCGGCGGGCGCCGCTTGCGCCGCGTGTGCGGTCGTCGCGGTCACCAGTGCCGACAGCGCGAGCAACGACGCGCAGAGCGCACGCGCACTCAGGTTCAGGTTTCGCATGGTCGCCGCTCCCCTCAGGCCGTTTTCAGCTGGTTGCCGATCGGCAGCTTGCGCAGCCGCTTGCCGGTCGCCGCGAAGATCGCGTTCGCGACGGCCGCGGCGGTCGCCGCGGTGCCGGGCTCGCCGATCCCGCCCGGCGCTTCGCCGCTCTTCACGATATGCACGTCGATCGGCGGCGTCTCGTTGATCCGCAGCACGCGATAGTCGTTGAAGTTGCGCTGCATCACGCGGCCGTTCTCGATCGTCACTTCGCCGTACAGCGCGCCCGTGATGCCGAAGATGATGCCGCCCTGCACCTGCGCCTCGATCGTGTTCGGGTTCACGGTCATCCCGCAGTCGACCGCGCAGACGACGCGCGTCACGCGCACTTCACCGTCGTCGACCGCGACGTCGGCGACGATCGCGAAGAAGCTGCCGAACGCATGCATCACCGAGACGCCGCGGCCCTGCCCTTGCGGCAACGCCGCGCCCCACCCGGCCGCCTTCGTCGCGATGTCGAGCACGTTGCGCGCACGCGGCGTCTTGTCGAGCAGCGCGCGCCGGTACTGGACCGGATCGGTTTTGGCCTGCGCGGCGAGTTCGTCGATGAAGCTTTCGACGACGAAGGTGCTGCGCGTCGGCCCGACGCCCCGCCAGAACGCGGTCGGCACATGGCGCGGCTCCTGCCGCACGTAGTCGATCAGCTGATTCGGTACGTCGTACGGCAGATCGATCGCCACCTCCACCGCGTCGGGATCGACACCGTCCTTGAAAGCCGGCGGCGCGAAGCGCGCGAGGATCGACGAGCCGACGATCCGGTGCCGCCATGCGATCGGCTTGCCGTTCGCGTCGAGCGCGGCCGAGATCCGGTCGTGGTAGCACGGCCGGTACATGTCGTGCTGGATGTCCTCTTCGCGCGTCCACACGACCTTCACCGGCGCGCCGACCTGTTTGCCGATCTTCACGGCCTGGCCGATCATGTCGGTTTCGAGCCGGCGGCCGAAGCCGCCGCCAAGCAGGTGGTTGTGCACGACGATGCGCTCGGCAGGCAGGCCGGTGATCCGCTGCGCGGTGTCGCGGGCGCGCGTCGGCACCTGCGTGCCGACCCACACCTCGCAGGCGTCGCTGCGCACGTGCACGGTACAGTTCACGGGTTCCATCGTCGCGTGCGCGAGCAGCGGCTGTTCGTACACCGCGTCGACGCGCGTCTTCGCGTTCGAGAAGGCATGGTCGACGTCGCCGTCCTTGCGAGCGACCGCGCCCTTGCCGTTCGCGGCAGCCTGCGCGAGATCGGCGAACAGATCCTTCGTCGACACGTTGGCGTTCGCGCCTTCGTTCCATTTGACGACCAGCGCCGATGCGCCGCGCTTGGCCGCCCACGTGTGATCGCCGACCACCGCGACGGCGTCGTCGACGCGCACGATCTGACGCACGCCGGGAATCTTCTTCGCGGCCGTATCGTCAACGCTCGCAACGGTGCCGCCGAACACCGGGCTGTTCACGATCACTGCATAGAGCATCCCGGGCAGCCGCACGTCGAGTCCGAATTGCGCGACACCGTCGACTTTCTCCGGCGAGTCGAGGCGCTTCGCTGGCGTGCCGATCAGCTTGAACTGCTCGGGCTTTTTCAGCGCGACGTCCGCCGGCACCGGCAGCTTTGCGGCCGCGTCCGCGAGCTCGCCGTACGATGCACGACGGCCGCTCGGCGGATGGCGCACCTCGCCGTTCTCCGCGTGGCAGGCGGTCGGCTCGACGTTCCATTGCTTCGCGGCCGCCGACACCAGCAGCACGCGCGCGGTCGCACCGGCGCGACGCAGCGGCTCCCATGCGTAGCGCACCGACGTCGAGCCGCCGGTCAACTGGCCGCCGAGCAGCGGATCGAGGAACAGCTTTTCGTTCGGCGGCGCATGATCCAGCGTCACGCTCGACAGCGGCACCTCGAGCTCTTCCGCGATCAGCATCGGCAGCGCGGTGTAAACGCCCTGCCCCATCTCGACCTTGGGCATCACGAGCGTGACGCGGCCGCTACGGTCGATCTGCACGAATGCGTTGGGCGCGAACACGCCCGCCCGCGCGGGTTCGTCCGCGTCGCCGCCGATCACCGAGCGCCGCGTATGGTCGCCCGCGGCCGGCAGGCTGAAGCCGAGCAGCAGTCCGCCGCCGGCCGCCGCGCCGAGCGACATGCCGAAGCGCAGAAACGAACGGCGCGACATGGCGGCGCCGGCATGGCCTGCTTCGATCAGTCCGCGCGACATGTCAGACCTCCTGCGCGGCTTGCTTGATCGCCGCACGAATCCGATGGTACGTGCCGCAGCGGCAGATGTTGCCGGCCATGGCGGCGTCGATGTCGGCGTCGGTCGGCTTCGGGTTCGACGCGATCAGCGCAGCGGCCGCCATCACCTGGCCGGACTGGCAGTAGCCGCACTGCACGACGTCGAGTGCGCGCCATGCCTGCTGGACCTTTTGTCCGGCCGGCGTCGCGCCGACGGCTTCGATCGTCGTGATCCTGCGGCCCGCGACCGCCGCGACCGGCAACACGCACGAGCGCGCGGCGACGCCGTCGAGATGCACGGTGCACGCGCCGCACTGCGCGATGCCGCAGCCGAACTTGGTGCCGGTCAGGCCGACGAGATCGCGCAGCACCCAGAGCAAGGGCATGTCGTCGGGGGCGTCGACCGTGCGGGTCTCGCCGTTGATGTTCAGAGTGACCATTCAGCCTCCGGGGCCGGTGTGTGGGGAAGCGGCGCGCTGGATGCGCCGTGTCGTCGTCGCCGCCGCGCGGGCGCGGCGGCTGCATGCGGCCCCGTCGCGACGGGGCGCGGTACGCGATACGTCAGTCGGCGACGTCGATGCCGCTCAGCACCTTGATCACCGGCGGCAACGCGAACCAGTCGGCGGATTTGTCGCGGAACGCGACGAA
Source organism: Burkholderia sp. HMSC10F09 (assembly GCF_001806955.1). Taxonomy (NCBI): domain Bacteria; kingdom Pseudomonadati; phylum Pseudomonadota; class Betaproteobacteria; order Burkholderiales; family Burkholderiaceae; genus Burkholderia; species Burkholderia sp. HMSC10F09. The sequence continues at coordinate 21,561 of NZ_KV786916.1, read as the reverse complement.
GTACGGGCTCGCGAGGTGCGCGTCGAACGCGGCCTGGTCGTCGTAGACTTCGAACAGATGCAGGTTCGGCGAGCCGCCCTCTTCGCGGAACAGGTCGTATTGGCGATTGCCCGGTTCGGTCCGCGTCTTCGCGACCATGCTGCGCAGTTCGGCCTCGACGGCTTGCGCGTGTTCGGGTTTCGGAAACAGCGAGGCCATCACGTAGAGCGCCATGATTTCTCCTTTGAAAAAGCGATCGACAACGTAGCGGGTCGACGTCTTCCGGCGCCGGTCCGCGAATGCGTGGAACGGTTACACGAGTTCGTCGGGGCCGACGCGCACGACGACCTTGCCGAAGTTCTTGCCGGCGAGCAGGCCGATCAGTGCGGCCGGCGCGTCGGTCAGGTCGGGGATCACGTCCTCGAGCACCTTCACGCTGCCCTGCGCGACCCATTCGCTCATGTCCTTCAGGAACGGCGCATAGCCGGTCGCATAGTAATCGAGGATGATGAAACCCTGCATGCGGATGCGCTTGCTCAGGATCGTCGTCATTAGCTTCGGCAGACGATCGGGGCCGGCCGGCAGCGCGGTGTCGTTGTAATGCGCGATCAAGCCGCACACCGGCACGCGCGCGTGGTTGTTGAGCAGCGGCCAGACCGCGTCGAACACGGCGCCGCCGACGTTCTCGAAGTACACGTCGATCCCGTTCGGGCAGGCAGCCTTCAACTGGCTCGCGAAGGCGGGATCGCGATGGTCGATGCACGCGTCGAAGCCGAGCGTGCCGGTCACGTACGCGCATTTGTCGGCGCCGCCCGCGACGCCGATCACGCGGCAACCCTTCAGCTTCGCGATCTGGCCGACGACAGCGCCGACCGCACCGCTCGCGGCCGCGACGACGACCGTTTCACCAGCCTTCGGCTCGCCGATCGTGAGCAGCCCCGTATACGCGGTGAATCCGGGCATGCCGAGCACGCCGAGCGCGCGCGACGGATGCGGGAAATCGCGGCCGAGCGGAATCAGGTCGCTGCCGTCGGACAGCGCATAGTCCTGCCAGCCGCCCGCCGCGACGACGAGGTCGCCCTCGCGGAACGCCGGCAGGTTCGACGATACGACACGGCTGATCGTGCCGCCGACCATCACGTCGCCAAGTTGCACGGGCGGCGCATACGACGGCGCGTCGCTCATCCGGCCGCGCATGTACGGATCGAGCGACAGCCATACCGTGCGCAGCAGCACCTGCCCGGCGCCGGGCGTCGGCACGTCGCCGGTTTCGAGGCGGAAGTCGTTGGGGGTGGGCGCGCCGACCGGGCGCGAATTGAGGACGATACGGCGGTTTGCGGTCTTGCTTTGCGACATATGAGCCTCCGTCAACAAGGATGCGTGTGCACGCACGCGATCGAATCAGGAAAGGACGAGCGGACTACGCGCGATCCACGATGCGCTGCGATCGCCCCGCTGCCCTTGCGGGCGCGGATGCTGCGAGGGCAAAAACGGGGGAGGAATCGCGATCGCCATGAGTAGACCAGTCGTCTAGTGTGATAGGTAAAAACAAGGCGCGCCGCAGCGCGCCCGCTTATGTCCGCGCCTCGTCGGGCGCGGACGGCGGCAGGTTCAGCAGCTGCCGCGTCGCGGCCATCGCGGTTTCGAGCGGCTTGCGGTTGCGGTGGATCTTCTCCAGCAGCGTCGCACCGAGCCACAGCTCGTACAGCAGCGCAGCGGTGTGCGACGGATCCTCGATGCCGCGCAGCGAACCGTCCGCGAGGCCGGCCTCGATGCATGCCGCCAGCCGTTCGACGATCTGGCTCGTGCCGCGCCGCAGTACCGCGCGCATCGCCTCGGAGAGGTCGGACACTTCCGCGCCCAGCTTCACCGCGAGGCACTTGCCCTCGGGATCGTCCGCGCACTGCGTGTGCAGCCAATTGCTCCAGTACGTCATCATCCGCTCGGCGCCCGTGCCGGGCTGGCGCTCGAACAGGTTGTCGAGATGCTCCAGGTAGCCTTCGAAATACGACTCGAGCAGCGCTTCGCCGAACGCCTCCTTCGAGCCGAAGTAATGGTAGAACGACCCCTTCGGGATGCCCGCCGCAGCGAGAATCTCGTTCAGACCGACCGCCGAAAACCCCTTGTGGAGCATGATCGGCTTCGCGATATTGAGGATGTGCTGGCGGACTTCCGCGCCCGAGGATGCATTCATGATGGCGTATGGTAGCAGCGATTAGACCGGTCGTCTAACGGCGTTGAGGCGACGGTTCGCGCGTTGCAGTTTGGTCGCCTTGTGGGTCGCCGTGAACGTTGGCCTGCTGCGGTTTGTTTAGCCTCATGCCGGTTTGGGCACGCGGCGCCGCGCGATCGGTTTTGTGGGGCGTACGGCCGACATCGGCCGGATCGGGCCGCGACGCGCCGTCACGCGCGATGCCGACGCCCGCTCGGCACGCAGCGCGTCGAGCTCGGCGGCGCTTGCCGCCTGTGCAGCGCGTGCACCGTCGAGCTGCCCTTCCAGTACGCCGCAGCGATGCTGGCTGTCGGCAAGCTGCGCCTGCAGCGCGCCGATTTCGCGGCGAAGGTGTGCGTCGCGCTCGTCGGCGCGCGCGTTCGTCGCGTCGAGTTCCTTTTGCAGTCGTGCGGCCGCCTGCCGCTCGCGATCGATTTCCTGCAGCGCACGCCGCTCCGACGCGCGCAGACGCTCTTCCGCCCGGCTCGCATCGTCGCGCAGCCGATCGAGCTGTGCGGTGAAGTCGGCGCGCGCCTGGGCGAGCGCGCGATCGCCTTCCGCGTTATCGGCCTTCAGGCGTTCGATTTCGGCTTGCTGGGCGCGGCGCGTGGCGTCGTCGGCCGCCCTCGCCTGCTCCAGCTCCTGAATCCTCACCTGTGCCGCGAGCAACGCGGCCGTGCGCTGCTCGAGCGCGGTTTCGGTGCGGGCCAGCTCCGACTGCAAGGCGGCGACTTCGGCCTTGGCCGCTGCCCGTTCGGCTTCGACTTCGGCGCGCAGTGCGTCGAGCGCGGCGGCCGCATCGGCCGACGATCGGCTCCACAACGTCGCGACCAATTCTCCGGCGGCGGCCTGCAAGTCGGCCGGCAGGTCCGGGTGTTCGATGCGCACGCGGCTCTTTTCCCTCAATTCGGCCCAGAACTCGCCGAGTACGGCCGTCGGCGTGCTCATGCTGCCTTTGCGGACGAGTTGATACAGACGGTTCGCAGTCGGCGTGATGCCGAAGCGGAAGAACAGCAGCGCGCAGACCTCGCGGTAAAGCTCGCGGGTTTTCGGGAAGGCGGCCTTCAGGCGGTCGATTTCGGCGATGAGGCGGGATTCGTCGGCAGTCAGGTCGGACATGGCGGATGCGCGGAGGATTTTCGTGAATAATATAACGTAAACCATTGGATTTTCAATTATTTCGGGCGCAGTATTTGACATTACTTCTATAATGTTGAAATTCGCTATGCCGCTTCGCGCGGCGGTGAGTCCGCATCGACGTCGCCACGGGCGCCTGCTTCTTTTCGCGCCGTCCCAAGGCGTTCGCCGCGCTGCGCTCCGTCATGCGCATGCCACCATCGACCGGTAGCGTTCGAGGCTGCTCCCGATTCGACAGACGAATTCGCCATGCAGCGTCCGGCCCGCGTCACGCCTCATCTCTACACCGCCACTTCCCGCGCCCTCGCCATCGGTCTCGCGATCAACGCCCTGTTGCTCGTGACCGAACTCATCGCCGGATGGGCGGCGCATTCGTCCGGCCTGCTCGCCGACGCGCTGCACGCTGCGGTGGATCTCGCCGCGGACGCGCTGTTACTCGTCGCCTGCCGCATGGATGCACGGCTGCCGCCGGAGCGCCGACCGACGTTCGAGCCGATCGCGCTTGCCGGGCTCGGCGCGTTGCTGGTCGCGACGGGGTTGCAAATGATCTGGCAGGCGGCGACGCACTTCGACACGTCGCCGCGCGTAGCGCCCGGCGCATTGTCGCTTGCACTGGTAGCCGTGACGCTCGTCGGCAAGGTCGCGCTGTCGCGGTGGCTGCTCGCCACGGCGCGGGAAACGGGTTCCGCGCTGCTCGAAGCAAACGGCTGGCATGTGCGCGCCGACGCGTTGTCGGCATTGCTCGCGACGGTCGCGATGAGTGCAGCGTGGGTGGGACTCGGTCATGTCGACGATTTCGCCGCACTGGCGATAGGCGCGCTCGTGATCCGGACCGGCGCGAGTTTCGTTCGGCGCGCGTGCGGGTATTGGCCGGGTCTGGCGGCGTGGGCGAGCCGTTCGATCCGGTGATCGTGACGCCGATACGGACGACGAGCGGCCGGAATCGTTCTGTCGAGGCAGCGCGGCGGACCCAGCACGGCGGCCGCCGTTATCGCACGATGGTGGTTGTATGCGAGCCGCCCACGGCGTCGATTGTCGGCGGCCGAAGCAAGGCACCGGTCGCCGCCCTCCTTTTTTTATTTGATACCGCCGAAACAGTGGCACTTGCTGCGGCTGCCGCAACGGTTTGCGTAGTCCGCTCGGGCAGCCGAGGGTGCCGGCAAGGCCCCACTCGACGATGACGTTGCCGTAAGTCGCTGTTCGCGCGACCGGTCGCGCGAACAGCCGCGAACCGCGGCACGGCGTTTCGTCTCGCTGCATCGCACGCTTCGATCTGACAGGCTATCGTCTGTTTTTGTCGAATACAGGCTGCAGCTTGTATTTTGCCGATACATACCATAGACTGTATTCTTCGATGACAAACGATCGCCTGTATTTCGCCGGAGCGCCCATGTCCTTCCCCGTTCAGACGTTGGCCCAATTGCGCCCGATCCTCGTCGGCTTCCGCAAATCGGCCGGGCTCACGCAGGCGCAACTCGCGGCCCGCCTCGGCGTCACGCAGCAAACGTACGCGCAGCTCGAAGCGAATCCGTCTGCAGTCAGCATCGAACGGCTCTTCAAAGTGCTGAACGTGCTCGGCGTGCGTCTGTCGCTCGATCCGGCCGCTTCGGCCGGTGTCGCGCAAACCGCCGCTACCGCCAACGCTCGTACGCGCGCGAATAGCCGACGCGACTCGACACCGGCCGACACCGCGCCCCTCCCCGATGCACCGGTTGCACCGAACAAACGGCCGGCGCGCCGGCGTTCGTCGTCCGCACCGGCCGCTGCCGGCACGGCTGCAACCGCACCCGCAGCGAAAACGCCCGTCGGCGCCGCCGGCAAACGGACGCCCGCCACGCCGCGCAAACGCCGCGTCGCAAAGCGGGAGGACTGGTAACGATGGTCGTCCGCACCACCCGCCACGATCGCCTCGATCTATGGATGAACGGCATCCCGGTCGGCTATTGGGAAGTCAGGCGCGGCGTCGAGCGCCTCGTCTATCTGCCGACATGGATCGACGATCCGCAAGGGCGACCGCTGTCGTTGTCTTTGCCGTTCACGCCGGGCAACCAGCCGCATCACGGCGCGGTCGTCGCCGGCTACTTCGACAACCTGCTGCCGGACAGTCAGCCGATTCGACGCCGCATCGCGCAACGCTACCGGCTCGGCTCGACCTCGCCGTTCGAGCTGCTTGCGTCGATCGGCCGCGACTGCGTCGGCGCCCTGCAACTGCTGCCGCCCGACGAAACGCCGGTCGACCTCGACACGATCCAAGGCACCGTGCTCGACGACGCGGCGGTTGCCGATGTGCTGCGCCAGTCGACCGCCGCGCCGTTGCCCGGTCATGCGGAACACGAGGCCGACCTGCGGCTGTCGATCGCCGGCGCGCAGGAAAAGACGGCGCTGCTGCGTCACGGCAACCGCTGGCTCGTGCCGTCCGGCAGCACGCCGACGACGCACATTTTCAAGCTGCCGCTCGGACGCGTCGGCAACATGCAGGCCGACATGCGCACGTCCGTCGAAAACGAGTGGCTGTGCTCGAAGATCGTCGCCGCTTATGGCCTGCCGGTCGCCCATTGCGACATCGGCCGGTTCGACGATCAGAAGGTGCTGATCGTCGAGCGCTTCGATCGCCGGCTGTCGCGCGACGGCACGTGGATCCTGCGGCTGCCGCAGGAAGACATGTGCCAGGCGACCGGCACGCCGCCGGCCGCGAAATACGAATCGGACGGCGGCCCCGGCATCGACACGATCATGGGCATCCTCGCGAATTCGGTCGATGCCGCGCGCGACCGGATGAACTTCTTCGTCGCGCAGCTCGTGTTCTGGGTACTCGCGGCGATCGACGGCCACGCGAAGAATTTCAGCATCGCGCTTCTGCCCGGCAACACGTATCGCAGCACGCCGCTGTACGACGTGCTGTCCGCGCATCCGATCATCGGCACGCGCCGCAACCAGCTGGCACCGCGTCGCGCGCGACTCGCGATGGCCGTCAGCGGCAAGAATCGTCACTACGCGATCGCCGACATCCAGCCGCGCCACTGGATCGCGCAGGGACGGCGCGTCGGCCTGTCCGACGACGACGTACGTACCGCGCTCGCCGCCGTCGCGGCGCGCACGGAACCGGTGATTGCCGAAGTCGGCGCACGCCTGCCGGCCGATTTTCCGGCCGATGTCGCCGATGCGATCTTCGACGGCATGCGACGCCAGAGCCGCAAGCTGATCGCCGCGTAGCGCGGCGCGGCGCGGCAGCCTCCCCGCACGCCGCACACGCATCGGCAAAGCGCGGGAAGGCCGCACCGACCGGCCGGGCGCAGCAGGCGGCGCCTGCGTTCAGCTTGCGTCGCGGGCGCGCGCGAGCGCCGCGAGATTGCCTTCGCCGAAACCGTGATGCCCCTTGCGCTGCACGATCTCGAAGAAGATTTCGCCGGGCCGGCGCTTGACGAACGTCTGGAAGAACAGCCGCGGCACGCCGTCTTCCCCGATCTCGCCGTCGATCAATACCGCGCGGCGGCGTAGCGCGTCCAGATCGACGCCGTGCCCCGGCAACCGCCGGTCCACCTCGTCGTAGTAGCGCGCGGGCGGCTCGATGAACTCGACGCCGTTCGCCCGCAACGCGTCGACCGACGCAACGATGTCGTCCGTCGCGAGCGCGATGTGCTGCACGCCCTCGCCCGGATGGTCGGGCAGATACGCGTGCATCAGCTCGGTGCGGCGCGTGCCTTCCTCGTACACCGGAATCCGCAGCGCGCCGCATGGCGACACCATCACGCGCGACTCCTCGGACACGTGCCAGTGCGCATCGATTTCGTGAATCTCGCGGAAGTGCAGCAGATCGTGATAGAAGTCGAGCCACTCCTGCATGCGCCCGGCGCCGACCGTCTGCGTGAAATGGTCGACCTGCTGCAGCCCGGTGCCCGCGAAATCGAGATCGGTGTGCGCGGTGGCGATGTCGATCGGCCGGAAATCGATGTCGAAGATCGAGATGTCGCCCACGCCGCCGCGCTGGCCGTTGCGCCCGCGCCAGCGATCGACGAAGTACAGATGCGAATCGCCGATGCCCTGGATCGCCGGAATCTTCAGCTCCCCGACGCCGACGCGCTCGCCCTCGAACGCCCACGCGCCCAGTTCGATCGCGCGTTCGAACGACCGCCGCGCATTCGCGACGCGGATGCCGATCGCGCAGACGCCCATCCCGTATTCCTCGGCGTAGCGCGCGGCGAACGAGTCCGGTTCCGCGTTGATCAGGAAATGCATCTGCCCCTGGCGATACAGCGTCACGGCCTTGCTGACGTGCCGCGCGATCGCCTTGAAGCCGAGCTGTTCGAAACGCTGCGCGAGCGCGTCCGGCACCGGCGCCGCGAACTCGACGAACTCGAGCCCCGCCATCCCGAGCGGATTGGCGGCCGGATCGTCGACGGGCGGCGTATCGCTGGACAGTGGATGGGGATTGCCGGACATTCCAGTCTCCGAGGGATGCATTCTATGGGGACGAGGCGCGGCGCAACCGCATGTCGGGCCGCCGAGACGGCCGACATCCGCCGGCGCCGGGCGAACTTTCGATGGTGCAGATTTTAACCAGATCGTTCACGGCGGCACACCCTGGCCGAACGGCCAACTGCCGGGGCCGCTCAGTGCAAACCCCAAAAGCGTTCGATAAACGCACGCAATTGAACGATAATCGCGCAACTCGACCGATCGGCCAATTGCCGGCGTGCGGGGCGCGCCCTATTCTCCGTTCACTCATCGACTCAATGCAGCATCGGCGCGGCACCGGCCCGCGAGCCTGATGCGCCCGTGCCAGGAGACATCAACATGACCCCGACCTTCGACACCCTCGACGCCGCTGCCGGCGCCCGGGCACGCACCCAGGCCCGCAAGGCCGCGATCGGCAGCTTCGTCGGCGCCGTCGTCGACTGGTACGACTTCCTGCTGTACGGGATTGTGGCCGCGCTCGTATTCAACGCCGAGTTCTTTCCGAAAGTAAGTCCGACGATGGGGACGCTCGCGGCGTTCGCGACGTTCGGCGTCGGCTTCCTGTTCCGTCCGCTCGGCGGCGTCGTGTTCGGCCATTACGGCGACCGGCTCGGCCGCAAGCGAATGCTCGTGCTGACCGTGATGCTGATGGGGCTGTCGACGGTCGCGATCGGGCTGCTACCCACGTTCGCGACGATCGGCTGGTGGGCGCCCGTGCTGCTGGTCGCGATGCGCGCCATCCAGGGCTTCGCGGTCGGCGGCGAATGGGGTGGCGCGGCGCTGATGGCCGTCGAAAGTGCGCCGAAGCAGAAGAAGGCGTTCTACAGCAGCGGCGTCCAGGTCGGCTACGGCGTCGGGCTCGTGCTCGCCACCGGCATCGTGTCGATCCTGAGCCACACGCTCGGCGACGCCGCGTTCAAGACCTGGGGCTGGCGCCTGCCGTTCGTGTTCAGCATCGTGCTGGTGCTGATCGGGCTGTGGGTGCGCAAGAGCATGGACGAGTCGCAGGAGTTCGTCGAGAAGGTCGAGCACGGCCACCGCAAGCTGCGGCTGCCCGTACTGGAAGCGTTGACGCGTCATCCGAAGGCGTTTCTGCTGATCGTCGCGCTGCGGCTCGCGGAGCTGTTCACGATGTACATCGTCACCGCGTTCGCGCTCAGCTATTCGACGTCGAACCTCGGCATGTCGCGCGATCTGTTCCTGAACATCGGGCTGCTGGTCGGCGCGGTGAGCTGCGTGACGATTCCGTGCTTCGCGTGGCTCGCCGATCGCTTCGGGCTGCGCCGCATCTATCTGATCGGCGCGCTGATCGGCCTTGCATCGGCGGTGCCGTTCTTCGTCGCGCTCGAGTCGCGGTCGATCGCGTGGATCGTGCTGTTCTCGATCCTGCTCGCGAACGCGGCGCACGACATGGTCGTCAGCGTCCAGCAGCCGCTGTTCACCGAACTGTTCGGCGCCGAGTATCGCTACAGCGGCGCGGGCGTCGGCTACCAGTTCGCGAGCGTCGTCGGCGGCGGGTTCACGCCGTTCATCGCGGTCGGCCTCGTCAGCCTGGCCGGCGGCTCGTGGCACCTCGTCGCCGGTTATCTAGCGGCCGGCTGCCTGATTTCGCTCGTGGTGGCAGCGCGGATGCGGGCTGCGCAGTGATCGCTTTGCGATAACGCGACGGCCGGCCCTGATCGTGGCCGGCCGCTGCTTTTTTGCTCGCCGGCGGCGCGCGCCTCGCAAGTGCGGCGCAACGTGCAATGCAGCAGTCAAACACTGTCAACCCGCAGGCAGATAGCGCCTTTTCCCGTCCGAACCCTCCACGCCCTGCGCCGACCAATGGCATCATATGGGCCTACGTCAGCCACCGATACGCCCCCATATCATGTCGAATCTCATCGTCCACGGCGGCACCCCGCTGCGCGGGGACATCAAGCCGTCCGCGAACAAGAACGCCGTCCTGCCGATCCTCTGTGCGACCCTGCTGACCGACCAGCCGCTACGGCTGATCGGCGTGCCGGACATCACCGACGTGCGCAAGATTCTCGATATCTTCCGCACGCTCGGCAGCGACGTGTCGGTCGATTTCACGACCGGCCTGCTCGAACTCCATCACCGCAACACGACGTTCGACCCGGCCGTCCATCGCCTGCCCGAGGCGATGCGCTCGTCGATCATGCTGATTCCGCCGCTGCTTGCGCGCTTCGGCGTCGCGCGGCTCGAGAACGACGTGAAAGGCTGCACGCTCGGCGTGCGCGAAATCGATCCGCACGTCGAGGTGTTCGAGCGCTTCGGCGCGCACATCGAACGCACGTCCGACTCGCTGATCGTGCGTGCGGACGGCCCGCTGACGGCCAACGATCACTGGCTCGACTATGCGTCCGTGACGACCACCGAAAACTTCGCGCTGTGCGCGACCGCGGCAAACGGCACGTCGACGCTGATGAACGCGGCGTCCGAGCCGCACGTGCAGGAGTTCTGCCAGTTCCTCTCGATGATCGGCGTCGCGGTCGAGGGCATCGGCACGTCGCGGCTCTGCGTGACGGGCGGCAGCAAGCTCGGCGGCGGCGAGTTCCGCTTCGCCGAAGATTTCCACGAGATCGCAACGTTCCTCGCGCTCGGCGCGATCACCGGCGGCGACATCACCGTGCGCAACTCGTCGCCCGAACACTTTCCGCTGATCGACCGCACGTTCGCCAAATTCGGCGTGCAAGTCACGCACCGCGACGGCTGGTCGCGCGCCGAGCGCGACGGCCCGCTGCGCGTGCGCCGGCCGTTCACGCAGAACATCCTGACTAAGGTCGAGGCCGCGCCGTGGCCGTACCTGCCGGTCGATCTGCTGCCGATCTTCATCGCACTCGGCGTGCGCGCCGAAGGCAGCGCGATGTTCTGGAACAAGGTCTACGACGGCGCGCTCGGCTGGTCCGGCGAGTTGTCGAAGTTCGGCGCGCACGTGCTGCTGTCGGATCCGCACCGGCTGATCACGTTCGGCGGGCTGCAACTGACGCCGGCGCGTGTCGAGAGCCCGTACATCATCCGCGTCGCGATCGCGCTGCTGATGGTCGCCGCGAGCATCGAAGGCCGCTCCGAAATCATGAACGCGCTGCCGATCCGGCGCGCGCATCCGCGTTTCGTCGAGAACCTGCGCTCGGTCGGCGCGAATGTGGAGTGGACGAGCAGCGAGTAATGCAATGCAGGATGCGGCGCGCATGAGGTTCGTGCCGCATCCGGTTGTCACGTTCGATCGGCGGTGACGTGGCGCTTCATGCCGCGGGCTATCGGCGAGACGCTAGGATCGTCCGACCGGCGGCATCACAAAAAGTCGCTCGTCCCATACGACGGGTCGCGGATCGGTCGCGACAATGCGCGCTGCGTCAGGATGCGCAGGATTCACCAGTACGTTGAATTCTGCCCGTGCGACGACCGACGGCACGACCAGGACCGCCGTGCGAGATTCCGCCAACCATGCATCGCCGAAGCGCCGTGCGGGTTGCGGCGCTGCCGCGTCCCATCCTGCCGGCAACGTATCGGCGGTGTGGCGTTCGACGACGATGTCCTCGGGAACCGTCGCTTCGACCCATCCATGGGTCTTCGGCACCTTGCCGATACGGGCGTGCACGAGCACTTCGAGCATCGCGCCGGCAAAGGTCAACGCCGCGTAGATGACCGGGCGGCCCGGGCTGTTGAAGCGGCCGCCGACCAGCATCGCGCCGGTACCGCTCCAGATCGTGTTCCGCGCGTCGGCGATGCGAAACAACTTCATGCCGGCAGCCCATAGTGCAGCTTCCAGAGCACCTCTTCGACGCGGCGCGCGCCGAGCTCGGTCAGCGCGACGTCGAGCGGCGTTCGCCCCTCGAGTTCGGGATGCGGCGTCGACAGGAATTCCCGAGCGTCCTCTTCATCGTTCCAGACGTAGGTAGTCGTCGCGACGATTCGCGCCAGGCGTTCGGTCTTTTCGGATTCGTCTTGCGTCAGCCGATCGCGGCGGCGTTTGTAGGTCGCCTCGGGGATGATGCGCGCGAGCAGCGCGCGTCTGGCGTCCGCGCCTTGCGTCGCGTGTTCGACGCCCGCCCGCAACGCGGACTTCGGCAGCCCGTCGCGCACCCGCGCTTCGAGTTCCGCAAGCGTATGGGGCACTGGTTGAAGCCCCATGACATCGGCCACGGCTTCCGGGGTAACGAGTAGCATGGGCAACTCCGATTGGTATCAATTGATACCAAATCATACACCACTTGATACTCGCTGCAATCAAGGCCGTTCCGCGCGCGTGTCGCGATACGGACGTCGCTGGATACAGCTCGCAACCGTATTGCCGCGATAACGCGGCCTGCCAATCTGTCCGGATGGACGCCGCCCCGTGGCCCGACATGCCATTGCTGGACAAATCTGCGCGATAATCGCCCAATTCCGCGCGATCACCGCGCATACAGTCACCGCCCTCCGACGATGAAAAAGCCCGAACTCGACCGACGCGACTGGATTGCCGGCCTCGAAAAAGGGCTGGCGATCCTCGAAGCGTTCGACAGCCAGCATGCGCGCATGACGCCGACCCAGGCCGCCGCGCGCACGGGCCTGACGCGCACGGCCGCGCGGCGCTATCTGCTGACGCTCGAATCGCTCGGCTATGTCTATACCGACGGCAAGCTGTACGGTTTGACGCCGCGCGTGCTGCGCGTCGGCTGGTCGTATTTCGATTCCGCGCGGCTGCCGCGCACCGTGCAGCCGTATCTGCAGCAACTGAGTGCGTCGCTGAACGAATCGGCCTACGTCAGCGTGCTCGACGAATGGGAGCTGGTGTTCATCGCGCGCAACGGCGTGTCGCGCGTGATGACGACGGGCTTCGTGCTCGGCGCGCGTGTGCCGGCGCCGCTGACGTCGCCGGGCGTCGTGCTGCTCGCCCATCATCCGGACCGCGAAGCCGTGCGCGCCTGGCTCGACCGCACCGAACTGCCGCCGTTCACGCCGCATACGATCACGAACAAGGCGCGTCTGCTCGAACAGGTCGATCGCGCGCGCGACGCCGGTTTTGCGGTGATCGAGCAGCAATTGCAGGTCGGCGTGCGCGGGATCGCGGTGCCGCTGAAGAACCGTCACGGCGAAGTCGTCGCCGCGCTGAGCACGAACATGCCGATCGGCGCGGAAACGACCGAAGCGGCCGTGCGGCGCGTGCTGCCGTTTCTGCAGGAAACCGCGCTCGCGATGCTGAACGTGCTGTAACGCGCGTCCGATGCGGCCGCGTCGAACGCGTCAGCCGATCCGCCACCAGCGCGGCAGCAGGTTGCGCACCTCGCGTCGTCGATAGCGGTCGTCGATCAGATGGACGACGCCTTCGTCCCGTTCGGTGCGAATCACGCGCCCTGCCGCCTGCACGACCTTCTGCAGCCCCGGATACAGATACATGTAGTCGTAGCCGTTGCCGAAACGTGCGTCCATCGCACGCCGCATCTGCTCGTTGACGTCGTTGACCTGCGGCAGTCCGAGCGTCGCAATGAACGCGCCGATCAGTCGTTCGCCGACGAGATCCACCCCTTCCGAAAACGCGCCGCCGAGCACCGCGAAGCCGACGCCGCGGCCGCCGGCATCGAAGCGCGCCAGAAACGCGTCGCGTTCGCTCTCGGCCATGCCGGGCGCCTGCGCCCACACGGGCACGTCCGGATGCCGCGCCTGCATCAGCGCGACCACGCGCTGCAGATAGTCGAAGCTGCTCAGAAAGCCGAGATAGTTGCCGGGACGCGCCGCATACTGCCCGGCGATGAGGTCGGCGATCGGCTCGAGCGACCGGTCGCGGTCGCGCCAGCGTGTCGACACGTGGCTCGCGACGCGCACGGTCAGCTGCTCCGCGCGGAACGGCCCGTCGACGTCGAGCCACCCGGTATCGGCCGGCAGCCCGAGCGTGTCGCGATAGAAGTGGAACGGACTGAGCGTGCCCGAGAACAGCACGGTCGCACGCGCGGCGTCGTAGCGCGGTGCGAGGAAGCCGGCGGGGATCACGTTGCGCACGCACAGCGTCGATTGCACGCGGCGCCGGCGGCCGGCCGGCACGACGCCGTCGAGCGCCGGCTGACGCGGGACCGGTTCGCCGTGCAGCGTCGCGTCGAAGATCGACGCACTGTCGAACGCGTCGGCCAGCACGCCGAACTGGATCGCGTCGAAATGAAAGCGCAGCAATGCGTCGCCGTTCGCGCGCGGCGCGTCAGCCAGATACTCGCCGACCGCGGCGACGAGATTCTGCACGGCCGACACGATCGGCCCCGGAATCTGCGGATACGCGGCATAACGCGCGGTCTGTGCGCGATTGAGCGTGCCCCACGCGCGCGCCAGCCGGTCGAACGCCTTGCGCAGCGGCGCCGGAGCCGCATCGCGCGCGGCGGCGAACGCAAACGGATCGAGCGACGCGCTGTACATCTTGCGCGCGCGATCGAGCAGGTTGTGCGCCTCGTCGACGAGCACGCCGACGCGCCACTGGTTCTGCTGCGCGAGCGTGTACAACATCGCGCTGCCGTCGTAGTAGTAGTTGTAGTCGCCGATCACCATGTCGGACCAGCGCGCGAGCTCCTGCGCGAGGTAGTACGGACACACGTCGTGCGCGAGCGCGGCCGCGCGCACCGTATCGCGATCGAGCAGCCCGGCGTCGATCGCCGCGTCGCGCGCGGCCGGCAATCGGTCGTAGAAGCCGCGCGCGAGCGGACACGCGTCGCCGTGGCACGCGGGGTCGGGATGCTCGCACGCCTTGTCGCGTGCGACCAGTTCGAGCACGCGCAGCGGCAGCGCGGGCGTGCCGGCGCCGAGCGTCGTCGCGGCCTCGAGCGCGAGCGCGCGTCCGGGCGTTTTCGCGGTCAGGAAGAACACATGATCGATTTCGCCTTCGCCGCACGCCTTCAGCAGCGGAAACACGGTGCCGAGCGTCTTGCCGATGCCGGTCGGCGCTTGCGCGATCAGGCAGCGTTCGTCGCGCGCGGCACGATAGACGGCCACGGCAAGCTCACGCTGCCCGCTGCGAAACTGCGCATGCGGAAACGCGAGCGCACGCAGCGCCGCATCGCGCGCGCTGCGATGCGCGGTCTCGCGCTCGGCCCAGCCGACGAAGCACGCGCATTGCTCGGCGAAAAACGCAGCGAGCGCGTCCGCGCTCAGCGTTTCGGTCAGCACGGTCTCGCGCTCGGAGACGATGTCGAAATAGACGAGCGCGACGTCGATCTGCGCGAGGCCGCGCGCCGCGCACATCAGATGCCCGTACACCTTCGCCTGCGCCCAGTGCAGCGCGCGATGGTTCGCGGGCATCGCGTCGAGGCTGCCGCGATAGGTCTTGATTTCCTCGATCCGGTTCGACACCGGATCGTAGCCGTCCGCCCGGCCGCGCACGGTCAGCACGCCCCACGTGCCGCTCAGCGCGATCTCGGTTTCGTAGCCCGCGCCGCGCTTCGACGTGACCGCGCCGTGGCCGGCGATGCCTTCGAGCGCGGTCGGCGCGGGCGTGAAACGCAGGTCGAGATCGCCGCGCCGCGCGGTGAACTCGCACATCGCCCGCACCGCGACGACGTAGCTCACGCGGACCACTCCATCGCGGCGGCGCCCGCGTGCGCGACGCGCGCGTCGGCCCATTCGACGTCGACGACGCGCACCGGCATCCCGTGCGAAATGCAATAGGCGAGCCAGCGCGTCTGGTTGTCCTGCAGGCGGTCGCCCGGGCCTTTCACTTCGATCAGTTCGTAGCGGCGCTCGTCGGGCCAGAAGCGCACGAGATCGGGCAGCCCCGACCGATTGCCGCGAATGTCGGCGAGCAGGCGGACGAACCAGAGCCGCAGATGATCGGCCGGCAGACACGCGAGCGCCTGTTCGAGCAGTTCGTCGGTCAGCACGCCCCAGAACACGAACGGCGACTGCAATCCCGCTTTCGTCGCGTAATGGCGGCGGATCGTGTCGCGATACGCGCCCGATTCGAGTTGCGCGAAGCACGCGGCAAACGCGTCCGCGCGGCGCGCGGCGAAATCGGGTGCGTGGAGATCGGCGGGGCCGCGCTGGAACGGATGGAAAAACGCGCCGGGTACGGCCGCGAACACGGGCTCCCAGCACAGCAGCCCGAACAGCGAATTGATCAGCGTGTTTTCGACGTAGTGGACCGGTGCTTCAGGCTGCGCGAGGTGATCGCGCACGACGTACTCGACGCTGGCCGGCACGTCGGGCCGCGCGAGCACGAGCGTTTCGCGCGGCACCGCAGGCGCCGCGGCCGCGCGCTCGACCGGCCGGCCGAGGCGCCGCTGCAGGCGCGGCAGCATGCGTTCGACGCGCTGACGCTCCTCGTCGCTTTCGTACGCGCCGCGTGCCTCGAGCGCGAGCGCGAACGCATCGGCGTCGCGTCCGCCGCGTTCGAGCACGCGAATGCGGCGATGTCGGCTGCCGGGCCACGCGCTGCGGGCATAGGCGTCGAGCGCGCCGTCCCAGTCCGCGCGGCGTTCGCAGGTCTGCCCGAGCGCGAACAGCAGCTTCGCGCGGCGCGTCGCGAGCCACGGCTGCTCCGCGCAGTCGATCGCGTCGATCGCAGCGAGCAGCGCGTCGAACGGGCGATCGTCGGGCCATGCGTCGAGCGCCTCGCGGCACGCGTGCAGCGCGAGATACGCGTCGACGTCGCCGCGTTGCCGGAACGCACGCGACGACGGCCCGAACGGTACGGTTTCGTACTGGAACACGCCGAGATCGGCGAGCACGAACTCGCTCCAGTCCTGATGGAGATTGCCGAAGAACATCAGCCGCAACCGGTCGCAGAGCGCGCCGACCGTCACGCGCAGCACGCGATCGCCGCTCGTCGGGCACCACGCGTCGAGCGTCTGCGCGATATCGTGTGCGGGCCGCAAGCGCTCGAGCCAGTCCGCCTTGCGTTCGGCCGCATGCGCGGCGAGCGACGGAAACGTCTGCAGCAGTTCGGCCTTCGTCGACAGCGCGAACAGCGTGTCGAGCGTCAGTGCCGGCGCCGGATCGACCCACCCGCATTCGACGAGCGGCGCCGCGGCATCGAGCGGGCAGCCGATCTCGTCGTAGACCAGCTTGCTCGCGCGGAAATCGGGCCCGTTGCGCATCAGCATCCGCACGAGCAACGCGCGCGACGCCTGCGGCAGCGTCGCGAAATGCCGAAGAAACGCGTGCTCGGCCGCGTCGAGCAGGTCGTCGTAGCGCTCGCCGAGCCAGGCGAGCGCGCGTTCGAAGTTGGTCAGGTAGTAAAAGGCCGGCGGCTGCGGCGAGGATGGCGTCACGGAGTTCGATCACTGTACGTTTGTACAGGTCCGAATCATAGCAAATGTGACGGCCGCGCCGCACGCGCGGACCCACCGCGCGGCGCGGCTAGAAGCGGTAGTTGACCGACATGTCGAACACGCCGTTCGTCGATTGCTGCGTGATCGGGCTGCGGGCCGCACGGCCGACCAGCTGCTCGATCGCACCGTCCATCGTCACGAACCAGTGCTTGTTCACGAACCAGACCATCGTCACGCCGGCGCCGACCGACTTGATTCCGGCGCGCGACGAATACACCGGCAGCCCCGAACGCGCGGACGCGCCCTGGTTCACGCCGAACCAGCTGTTCATGTAGCGCGAGTCGGCGAACGAGACGGTCGGCCCGGCGAACCAGAAGAAGTGTTCGTTGCTGCCGGGCATCGGCATGTACGCGGAGAAGTCGCCGACCCAGCCGTTCGAGCCGCCGATGCTGCGTCGCACGTCCGCGCGCAGCACGAGCGGGAAGTCCTTCGACACCACGTAGTCGGCCGACAGCTTCATCACGGGGGCCGCGTTGATGTTGTCGAGCCCGTTCAGATGCGCGAGATCGTCGGCCGAACGACGCCCGAGGTCGTATCCGACCGACAGGCTCACGCGCCAGTTCGGGCCGCGCAGCACGTTCGCGCCGAGCCCCTCGCCCGTCGACAGGAAGAACAGGTCGCGATAGCGCACGTCGAGGTTCGGGCCGCCCATCACGCGATAGCGGTCGGAGCCCGCATAGCGCGGCTGCAGCGTCATCGCGGCGCCGACACTGACCTGCCAGGTCGGCATGGTCGGCTCGTACAGTTTCTGAAGCGGGACGCCCGCCGAGTATTGCCACTCGCCGAGCGGCGAAGGCGTCTGGGCCGACGCGTCGCGTGCGCCCGCGATCGCGAGCGCCGCGCAGGCGGACAGGCCAAACACGAATCGGCGTGAGCCGGGTGACAGCAACGGGCGCACAGGGGCCATGAAGTCTCCGTCGGTTCGCAAAGGAATGCTTGATGAAGGACGCAGCGTGCGCCGGCCGCTGCCTGCGGGCAGCAGCCATGCGAACGTAGCGTCCGCTGAATTAATGAACATCCTACCCGCGCGGCGCACGGCCGCAAAGCGCCCGTCGAGTGCGGGCACCTTGCCTTGCGTCCATGCGGCGCGCGGTACTCAGAAGCGCTCGACGTGATAGTCGGCGCCGGGCGCGGCGGGGTTGCGCTGCGCCATCATCTGCGAAAAGCTGTCGCCGAGACGGCCGAGCGCGAGCTGCTTCTGACTGGCATCCCAATGCGTGAAGGCGTCGTACGCGGCATCGTCGAACGAGACGGTGACCGCAGCCGGCCGTCCGCTCGCATGAAAACCGATGTGCAGCACGCCGCCCGGTAGTTCCTCGATCTGATAACGCAGCGAGCGCGATTCGAAATAGCGGCCCAGCACCTGGGCGATCGCGCGCTTGTCGGGCGATTGCACGTGAATGTCCATGAGGGTCCTCCTTTCAGCGATCGCGCGGCCGGCTGCGGCGCACCGCCTCCGCCCGGCATCCGCATCGGCGGCGGCTGCGACGGCGGATCGCCCTGCGGCGGGCCCGTGGGAACGGGCGGATCGACCGGATCGTCGTGTCCGGGCGTCGGGGGCTCCGGGTAGTCGTCGGGCGTCGGTTCGGGACGGTGCAGCATGGATGGCGTCTTCATGACTCTCCTGCGCGACGGCTCGCGCGTGTCAATGGCGCGGCGACTTACGCAAGCAGCGTGCCCGGACGCGGCTGCCCGTGTTTGCCGGGCCGCGAATCCAGCCGCTCAGTCGGCGTATGCCGCCATCACGAGCCACATGGTGCGCCCTTCCGCCGCGAGCTGCACGGCGAGCGCGTAGCGGTCCGACGGCCGGCAGCATGCAGCGAGTGCGCGCTGCGCGCTCTCGGGGCCGTCGTAGATCGTGTCGTCGAGCTGGCGGACTTCGTCCTTGCCGTCGAACATCCGGCGCTCGGGCCGGTAGATCAGCGATTCGCGCTTCCAGGTCGCGAAGCGTTCGCGCACGTGGCTGAAATCGCCGCCGCAGACGTTGGCCTCGTAACGTATTCTTTCCGTGGGTGCATTCATCGCGTTGTCCTCTCGTCCACGCCGGCCGCGGCGCGCATTGCGCCCGCGCTGCCGGCCGCAGCGGCCCGCAAGGGCCATGCCGTCGCCGGCGCGCAGGCACGCCCGTTGCGGCTTTCGTCACGAAAAGGAGGTTCGACCATGACCGTTCACGCCACCGGCAGCCGCGACGCCGTGTCACCGGCCGCCGGCCCGCTCCGCGCTCTCCCCGCGTCGCGCAAGCCGTCCGACGACAAGACGGAAGAACGCATCGACGAGGGACTCGAGGAGACGTTTCCGGCCAGCGATCCGCCCGCCGTCGGCGGCGGCACGCGCGTCGACCCCGCGAAACCGTCCGGCGAACGCGCGCGTCGCACGCCGGATGTCCCGTCCCCGCCCCGCGATCACGGCTGACGGCGGCACCCGGCCCGCATGCGCGGCAGCGTGTCGTCGGGCCGGCAATCCGGAGCAGATTGATGAAACGCATTGAACGCAGGTGGCATGAAATCAGCGGCGCAGCCGGCGTCGCCGCACTGGCCGCAATCGAAAGCGCAGTGGTGTTCGCGATCGTCGCGATCACCGGCGTCGGCCACTGAGGTCCGCCGCGCTGCCGCGCGGCCGGCCGTGGAAGATGTACAAGCAGGCTGGCAAATTTCTCCGTCCCGCGACGGGCGCGGCGCCATGCGCGCCGCATGCAGCCGGCACGCACCGTGCTCGTTTGCCCGTTCAGCCGCCCGGACCCGAAGGAGACGTTCATGTATCGCGTCAACGAGATCATGTCGCGCGACGTGGTGTGCGTCGCACCGACCGACACCATTCGCCATGCGGCCGAACTGATGCAGCGGTTCGACATCGGCGTGCTGCCCGTCTGCGATCACGGCGAGCTGGTCGCGATCGTGACGGACCGCGACATCGCGGTACGCGCGCTCGCGCACGGCCGCTCGCCCGACACGCCGGTGCGCGCGGTCGCGTCCGAGCCCGTGCAATGGTGTACGGAAGACGAAGGCGTCGGCGACGTGCAGCAGCGCATGGCCGACGTGCAGCTGCACCGGATGCCGGTGCTCGACCGGCACCGCCGCGTGGTCGGCATCGTGTCGCTCGGCGACATCGCGACGCGCGCTGGCGGCCCGGCGCGAGACGAACTCGTCAACACGCTCGAGGACGTGTCGCTGCCGCGTCGCCATTGAGCCGGCGATCGCCGCTGCCAGCGGCGCGTCGACCACAGCCGACGAGGTGGCCCGCCACGCCCGCCGCGGCCGATGCCGTTCGCTTCGAACTTCGCACTTCGAACAGGAGGTACGCGATGACAGCCGACAGACAACCCGCCGAAGGCGCCCGCATCGTCGGCCGCGCCGGCCGGCGCTCGAACGGACCGGGGCCCGACGTGATGGCCGCCGGTACGCTGCAAGGCGACCGCGTCGTGACGACGGACGGCGACGACATCGGCAAGATCGCCGACATCATGCTCGATGTCCGATCCGGCCATATCGCGTACGCGGTCGTATCGTCGGGCGGCCTGCTCGGGATCGGCGACAAGCTGCTCGCGGTGCCGTGGAACCGGCTCACGCTCGACGCCGAGCGCCGCTGTTTCGTGCTGCCGGTCACCGCGGAGCGCGTGCGCGATGCGCCCGGCTTCGACAAGGACCACTGGCCGGCGATGGCCGATGCGACCTGGGCCGAGACCGTCCACGCGTATTACGGCAGCACGCCGTACTGGGTCATCGAGGAAGGCGAAACGGCGATCGATTCGCCGCCGTACGAAGCATCGCCGGGCGGCCCGGAAGACGAAACGCGGCGTCGCTAGCGAATGGGCGCGCCGGCGCGTGCCGGCACTCGCGCATGGCCGCCATCAGCGCGCGCCCGCAACGGCGTTCGCGAGCGCGCGTGCAGCGGCAAGATGATTTTTGAGCATCGGCAGCGTGCGCGCGGCGAACGCACGCAGTTGTGCGTCGTGTCCGTCGCGCGCCTCTGCTTCATACGCGCGGATCGCCTCTTCGTGTGCAGCGGGCCCCGCGAGTTGCACGTACGCGTGGTCGAACGCAGGGCCGCTCAGCGTGCGCAGCGTGTTCAGCGCCGGATCGACGAGCATTCGCGTCTGGACCGGTACGCCCTTGTCCGCGCCGAGCCGGCGCAGTTCGCGCGCGATCCGTTCGTGTTCGTCGATCATCCTTCGCGCGAACGCCTTGACCTCTGCGTTCGACGAACGCTCGGCCGCGAGCTCGCTCGCGAGCAGTTCGGTCTTGCCGAGCATCGCGGCCTTGTCGACGAACTCCGCATCGATGCCGGACGGCCGGCGCGCCATGTCGGCCTCGTCGCCGGTCGGCGCGGGGCTCACGACGCCGGGCGCGACGTGCGCCGACGACGCGGGCGAAGCCTCTGCCTCTGCCGAGGCCGCCGTCAGCAAGCCCACCGCCGCTAGCCCCACCGCACACGCCGCATATCGCGCACGCCGCCGGACGCGCGGCCGCGCCCAACGCCACGCGGCTG
>NZ_KV786915.1:0-31963 GCF_001806955.1 Burkholderia sp. HMSC10F09 | reverse complement strand
GCCGCGTTCCCCGGTAATCCTCGATGAACCTTTTGTTTGCCTGCGCGAAAAGCGTCGTCGCAATTGCAAGGCCGCCGCTGCGTGGCGCGACGAGGACGCGCATGGCACGGCCCGACGAATGCCGCTGCTGCGGTCACCCGTTGCGGGGTGATCCGCGAGCGGATCACGCATCGTCGAGCGGCGAGTTCAAGCGGCCGCAGGCGCGTACGCGCGTCGGAAAAAGAAAAAGGCGCCCGAAGGCGCCTTCAATGTGCTGCGGCTTGTCAGACAAGCTGATTAGAACTTGTGACGGATGCCGACGCGCGCTGCGACCTGGTTGCTCGTCGCCGACGGATCGAGACCGTTGATCGAGGCATGTGCCTGAACGACATTGCCGTTCGCGTCGAGCGTGTTGCCCGATGCATGCTGATACACGCCGATCACGTAGACGTCCGTGCGCTTCGACAGGAAGTAGTCGACGCCCAGCGAGCCTTGGTGGTACTTGGCTGCGGAGCTGCCGTTGATCTTGCTGCCTTGCGTGTAGTCGTACGCTGCGCCGAGGATCAGCGCCGGGGTCAGCTGATACTTGAAGTTGATTTCGCCATTGTTGAACGTCGCGGTCTGGTTCACGAACGGCCCGACCGAGAAGCCCTTGAACTTCGTGTTCGAGTACGTCGCGCCGATCGTCGCTGCGCCGAACGTGTATGCGCCGCCCGCGCCGATGACCTGGTACGTGTTCGCGGTGTTCGCATAGGCGCCATAGACCGGCGACGACACGGCCGTCGTCGCGGCCGTCGAGCCGTTGTTGAACATGCCGCCGAAGTTCGCCGGCGTGCGCGCGTTCAAGTAACCGACGCCGAGGACGAGCGGGCCGTTGTTGTAGCCGGCGCCGAGCGACCAGACCTGATTCTTCGAGAACTGGCCCGCTTGGCCGCCGAAGCTATACAGGCCGCCGAACGAGAAACCGCCGTAGGTCGGGCTCGTGTACTTGACCGCGTTGTTCACGCGGTACGCGTTGTTGAAGTTGTCGAGGTCGCCCGGGTGAGCGGCGATGTAGCCGCCCCACTGGTCGCCTGCCTCGAGCGGGCCGACGAAGTCGACGACGGAGTCGTACTGGCGGCCCAGCGTGACCGTGCCGTACTGGCTCGACAGGCCCACATAGGCCTGACGACCGAACATCAGGCCGCCCTGGCCGAGCCTGCCCGAGTTCACGTCGAAGCCGTTTTCGAGGGTGAAGATCGCCTTCAGGCCGCCGCCGAGGTCTTCGGTGCCGCGCAGGCCGAAACGGCTACCCTGCATGACGCCGCTGCTCAGACCGTACAGGTGCTGGCCCTTCGCGTTGTTGTTGAAGATGAAACCTTCATCGATGATGCCGTAAAGCGTCACGCTGCTTTGCGCATGGGCAGCGCCAGCGAACGCGCCCAGCGCGACGAGCGCGAGAAGCGACTTTTTCATTAACGGATCTCCAAGAATCACTGAATTTTTCTGTCGGGGCGGGTAGTTATGTTTTGCCGGCTGCCCCCGTCAACTTCGCAAGAAGTCGCTCGTAATGTAGCAAAACGGATTTTTGCCACAAAGCGAAATGCCGTACCGCAACCTCGGCATGTTTCCTTTATGCAACAATGGTTAAAATCACGGGTTAACCGCAATTTCCGCTGAAGAATCAAGTCGTTTACGCAGCGGGACGCGTGCCTTCGCCATTCGCGGCGGCGGCACATGCAGCCAGGAGAACAGGATGGTGTTGGATGAACTGATCAGCGAATTCGACCGCGGGCTGCGGTCGCTTACGGGTATCAGCCGGATGAGCCGCCCGGTGCCCGCGCCGGCCGAGGCGCCGGCCGCCGAGCTCACACCGGCCGAGCGCACGCACGCGGCCGGGCTGATGCGCGTCAATCACGTCGGCGAAGTCTGCGCGCAGGCGCTCTATCAGGCGCAGAAGCTTACGGCACGTTCGCCGTCCGCCAAGGCGATGTTCGAGGACGCCGCGCGCGAGGAGGAAGATCACCTCGCGTGGACGGCCCATCGCCTCAAGGAGCTCGATTCGCGTCCGAGCGTGCTGAATCCGCTGTGGTACGCGGGCGCACTCGCGATCGGCGTCGCGGCCGGCACGCTCGGAGACAAGGTGAGCCTCGGCTTCATGGCCGAGACGGAGCGCCAGGTCGAGAGTCATCTCGACGGCCATCTGTCGGACCTGCCGGCCGGCGATACGGCGTCGCGCGCGATCGTCGAGCAAATGCGCGTCGACGAAGCGAAGCACGGCAAGGCGGCCACGGATGCCGGCGGCATCGAGTTGCCGCTGCCTGCACGAATGCTGATGCGCGCCGCGTCGAAAATCATGACGCGCACGGCGTACTACCTGTAAGATGCGCGCCGGCGGCGGACGACGTGCCGCGCCGGCCACCCCGTCGAACCCGCCCGTTTCGTCCGCGTTTTCCCGTCCCCGAAAGTCCTGTCCCCGTCCCCGTCTGCCCGGCCCTTCTCACGTATCACCTTCACAAGTTGCACTAGCTCATTCATTTATAACGGTTTTTGGATAAGGGGCTGCATGAGCATGTGCGCGTAAGTCCTTGTTCTAACTAACAAAATTCGTCAAAAAAGCGGGCCGCTCCCTTGACCGTGCCACACCCTTCCTCTAAAGTGGGAGACAGTGTGAGAAAGTGTATTTTTGTGTGATTTGGCGGGCTAATCCGGCTAAATTCTCAGCCTTGAGAGCGGGTGCTTCGGTGCCCTGAACGGGAGAGCGGAACGTGTTCCAAGGGGCGTCGGCGCTGACGCTCGATGCGAAAGGGCGGATGTCGGTGCCGGCTCGCTATCGCGAAGCGCTGCAAGGACAGGCAGAAGGACGGGTGACTGTGACCAAGCACCCGGACGGCTGCCTGTTGCTGTTTCCGCGCCCTGAATGGGAGGTGTTCCGCGCCAAGATCGCCGCGCTGCCGATGGACGCGCACTGGTGGCGGCGGATTTTTCTCGGCAATGCGATGGATGTCGATCTCGACAGCGCGGGCCGGATTCTCGTATCGCCCGAGCTGCGCATGGCAGCGGGGCTGGAAAAGGAAGTCATGTTGTTGGGAATGGGTAGTCACTTCGAGCTGTGGGATTCGCAGACCTACATCGCGAAGGAGCAGGCAGCGATGGCGCAGGGCATGCCCGACGCGCTGAAGAACTTCACGTTCTGATTGCGGTGACGGAGACGCCCGCGATGGGAAACGAATTGCAGCATCGGACGGTGCTGTTGGACGAAGCGGTCGAATCGCTCGTGACGCGTCCGGACGGCATCTACGTCGACGGCACGTTCGGGCGCGGCGGTCACAGCCGCGCGGTGCTCGCGCGGCTCGGGCCGGCCGGGCGGCTGATCGCGTTCGACAAGGATCCGAGAGCGATCGAGACGGCGCAATCGATGGCCGATGCGCGCTTCTCGATCGTGCATGACAGCTTTGCCTCGATGCGCGGCGCGCTTGCGGCGCGCGGCATCGAGAAGGTGTCGGGTGTATTGCTGGACCTGGGTGTGTCCTCGCCGCAGGTGGACGATCCGGCGCGCGGCTTCAGCTTCCGCGCCGATGGTCCGCTGGACATGCGTATGGATCCGACGCGCGGCGAATCGGCGGCGGAATGGCTCGCGCGGGCTTCGCTGCAGGAACTGACGGAGGTGATACGAGATTATGGGGAAGAACGGTTTGCTTTTCAGATTGCAAAGGCGCTTGTTGCTCGCCGGGCAGAGTCCGACCGTCTCGGGCCTCTCGACAGCACGGGCGAGCTTGCCCAAATCGTGGGTCACGTCGTCAAAACCCGTGAGAAGGGCAAGGATCCGGCAACCCGCACCTTTCAGGCTATACGGATTCACGTCAATCAAGAGCTTGCGGACCTGCAAGTCGTACTAGACGCGGCATTGTCGTTGCTGGAGCAAGGGGGGCGGCTGGTGGTCATCAGCTTTCATTCACTCGAGGACCGGATCGTCAAGCGATTCATGCAGGCGCACGCCAGTGCGCCTGCGGTCGATCGTCGCCTGCCGATCCGTGCCGTCGACCTCCCGAGCCCGCCGCTCAAGATCATCGGCCGCCAGTTTCCGAGTGAAGCGGAAGTGGTCGCCAACCCGCGAGCCCGTTCGGCCGTGATGCGCATTGCGGAGCGCGTCACGCCATGAGCCGCTTCAACATCTTCCTGTTGATCATCGTGATGGGCTGTGCGCTGTCCGTCGTCAACTCGACGAACCAGCAGCGGCAGATCTTCATCCAGTTGCAGCGCGCGCAATCGCAGGAGCGTCAGCTTCAGCAGGATTACGCGCAGCTTCAATATCAGCAGAGCGCGCTGTCGAAAACGTCGCGCATCGAGCAGCTCGCGAACGACTCGCTGAAGATGCAGCCGATCACGACCGGCCGCACGCAGTACCTGACGCTGCCGCCGGGCGCCGCGAAGGCCGTCGACGCGCCGATCCCCGCATCGGCCGACTCGGCCGGCAAGGGCAAGGGAGGCGCGCGATGAAGAAGCCTCCGCAGAAGCGCCACGACGTGAAGTTCTCGTCGAGCCCCGTGCTGTCCGTGCATCTGCCGATGTGGCGCTCGAAGCTCGTCGTGTTCATGCTGTTCATGGCGTTCGTCGCGCTCGCGGCCCGCGCCTTCTGGATCCAGGGGCCGGGCAACGCGTTCTATCAGAAGCAGGGCGAAAGCCGGTATCAGCGCACGATCGAACTGCCGGCCACGCGCGGCAAGATCCTCGACCGCAACGGGCTCGTGCTCGCGACGAGCCTGCCCGTGCGCGCGATCTGGGCGATTCCGGACGCGGTGCCCGACGATCCCGGCGCCGACAAGATCAACCAGCTCGGCAAGCTGCTCGGCATGACGCCGAAGGAGCTGCGCATCAAGCTGTCGGAAGACAAAGGCTTCGTCTACGTGAAGCGCCAGGTGCCGATCGACATCGCGGACAAGGTCGCCGCGCTCGACATTCCCGGCATCTATCAGCGCAACGAATACAAGCGCTTCTATCCGGAAGGCGAGATCACCGCGCACCTGATCGGCTTCACGAACGTCGAGGACGAAGGACAGGAGGGCGTCGAGCTCGGCGACCAGAAGCTGCTGTCGGGCACGTCCGGCATGCGCCGCGTGATCAAGGACCGCCTCGGCCACATCGTCGAGGACGTCGCCGAGCAGATTCCGCCGCACAACGGCACGGACGTCGATCTGTCGATCGACAGCAAGATCCAGTACATCGCGTATGCGAACCTGAAAGCCGCCGTCGAGAAGTTCAAGGCGAAGGCCGGCGCGGCGATGGTCGTCGACGTGCGTACCGGCGAAGTGCTCGCGCTCGTCAACTATCCGACGTACAACCCGAACGACCGCTCGCGGCTGACCGGCGAGCAGCTGCGCAACCGGATCCTGACCGACGTGTTCGAGCCGGGCTCGATCATGAAGCCCTTTACGGTGTCGCTCGCGCTCGACCTGCACCGCGTGACGCCGAATACGCTCGTCGAAACGGGCAACGGGCATTTCGTGCTCGACGGCGCGCCGATCACCGACGATGCCGGTTTCGGCACGCTGACGGTCGGCGGCGTGATCCAGAAGTCGAGCAACATCGGCGCGACGAAGATCGCGATGACGATGCGGCCCGAGGAAATGTGGAACATGTATACGAGCATCGGCCTCGGCCAGGCGCCGAAGGTCGGCTTCCCGGGCGCGGCCGCGGGCCGGCTGCGTCCGTGGAAGAGCTGGCGCCGCATCGAGCAGGCGACGATGTCGTACGGCTACGGGCTGTCCGCCTCGCTGTTCCAGCTCGCGCGCGCCTACACGGCGATCGCGCACGACGGCGAACTGATGCCCGTGACAATTTTCAAGACCGACCCCAAGCAGCCGATCGCCGGTACGCAGGTGTTTACACCGACCACCGCGCGCGAAGTGCGGGCGATGCTCGAGACCGTGGTCGCGCCGGGCGGCACGTCGCCCGATGCGGCGGTGCCCGGCTATCGCGTCGGCGGCAAGAGCGGGACCGCGTACAAGCATGAAGGCCACGGCTATACGCGCAAGTACCGCGCGTCGTTCGTCGGGATGGCGCCGATGCCGAATCCGCGGATCGTCGTCGCGGTGTCGGTCGACGAGCCGACCGCCGGCAGCCACTTCGGCGGACAGGTGTCCGGCCCCGTCTTCTCGGCGATCGCGGGCGATACGCTGCGCGCGCTGAACGTGCCGCCGAACATGCCGATCAAGCAGCTCGTCGTGTCGGACGATTCGCCGGCCGCCGCGCCTTCGACCGGTGCGCAAAAGCTGGCCGCGGGCGGCAAGGCGAAGCATATGATCGTATCCAGCACCACACGCAATTCACCAGGAGTCGTTCGATGAGCGCCGCTCGCAGTTCCCATCCGGCGCATCAGCAAATCGCAGCCGCGCTTGCGTGGCTGCGTCAGCATGTAGCCCCCGCCGCGCAATTGCATGCGGACACGCGCAGCCTTCGGGCCGGCGACGTGTTCGTCGCCTATGCGGTCGACGGGGCAGACAATCGCGCATTCATTGCCGACGCGCTCGCGCGCGGCGCGGCCGCCGTGCTGTACCAGCCGGAAGGACTCGCCGCCACGCCGAACGCGCCTGTCGCGCTCGCGGTGCCGGCGCTCGACCAGCTCGCCGGCGAGATCGCGAGCGGCTGGTACGGCGATCCGAGCGACGGCCTGCTCGCGATCGGCGTGACGGGCACGAACGGCAAGACCTCCTGCACGCAGTGGATCGCCGCCGCGCTGACGGCGCTGCACCAGCCGTGCGCCATCATCGGCACGCTGGGCAGCGGAATGCCGGGCCACCTCGTGCCGACCGGCTTCACGACGCCCGATGCGCCGCAGCTGCAGCGCAGCCTCGCGCAGCTGCGCGATGGCGGCGCGCAGGCGGTCGCGATGGAAGTGTCGTCGCACGCGCTGCATCAGGGGCGCGTGAACGGCACGGCGTTCGACATCGCCGTCTTCACGAATCTGACGCAGGATCACCTCGACTATCACCGCACATTCGAAGCGTACGAAGCGGCGAAGGCGAAGCTGTTCGCCTGGCGCGGGCTGCGCGCGGCGGTCGTGAACCGCGACGACGCGGCCGGCCGCCGCCTGCTCGAAAAACTCGCGGGCCGCGTGCGCACGATCGCGTACGGGATCGGCGATACGCAGCAGGCGCTCGACGCCGATCGCGAACTGGTCGCGCTCGACGTGCGGGCGACCGCGACGGGCACGGCATTCCGTCTGCGTTCGTCGTGGGGCGACGCGGACGTCGAGGTCGGCACGCTCGGCACGTTCAATGTCAGCAACCTGCTCGCCGTGCTCGGCGCGCTGCTCGCGGCCGACGTGCCGTTCGACGCGGCGCTTGCCGAGATCGCGCGGCTCGAGCCCGTCAACGGCCGGATGCAGCGTCTCGGCGGACGGCTGCAGAACGACGAGCCGCTCGTCGTGATCGATTACGCACATACGCCCGATGCGCTCGAGAAGACGCTCGACGCGCTGCGCCCGATCGCCGTCGCGCGCGGCGGGCGGCTCGTCTGCATGTTCGGCTGCGGCGGCGATCGCGATGCGACCAAGCGCCCGCTGATGGGCGCGATCGCCGAGCGGCTCGCCGACGACGTCGTCGTCACGAGCGACAACCCGCGCAGCGAGGATCCGCAAGCGATCATCGACCAGATCGTCGCCGGTATGACGGCGCCCGATCGCGCGCGCCGCATCGAGGATCGCGCGAGCGCGATCCTGCAGGCCGTGCGCGGCGCCGCGCGCGAGGACGTCGTCGTGCTCGCCGGCAAGGGACACGAGGCAACGCAGGAAATCATGGGCAAGAAGCGCGCATTCTCCGACCAGGACCACGCGCGGCTCGCGCTCGCCGCGCGTGCGACGCACGGCAAGGGAGGCGGCGAATGACGATGCTGAGTCTCGACGAAGCCGCACGCCTGATTCCCGGCGCGACGGTACATGGCGATGCGCACGTGACGTTCGAGCGCGTGTCGACCGACAGCCGCACCGTTGGCGCGGGCGATCTGTTCGTCGCGCTGAAAGGCGAGCGCTTCGACGCGCACGACTTTCTCGCGGACGTCGCCGCGCGCGGTGCCGCGGCCGCCTTGGTCGCGCAGGCGCCGGCGGGCGTCGCGCTGCCGATGATCGTCGGCGGCGAAACGCGCGCGGCGCTCGGCGCGCTCGCGCACGGCTGGCGCAAACGATTCGCGCTGCCGGTCGTCGCGGTGACGGGTAGCAACGGCAAGACGACCGTGAAGGAAATGATCGCGTCGATCTTTGCCGCGGCGGTCGGCGCGGACGCGCGGCTCGCGACGGCCGGCAATCTCAACAACGACGTCGGCCTGCCGCTGACGCTGCTGCGTCTGACGGCCGCGCACCGCCTCGCGGTGATCGAGCTCGGGATGAATCATCCCGGCGAAACGGAGATCCTCGCTCGCCTGACGGCACCGACGGTCGCGCTCGTGAACAACGCGCAGCGCGAGCACCAGGAGTTCATGGCGACGGTCGAAGCCGTCGCGCTCGAACATGCGGCCGTGATCCATGCGCTGCCGCCAGACGGCGTCGCGGTGTTTCCGGCCGACGATGCGTACGCGGGCATCTGGCGCGTCGCGGCGACCGGCAACCGGATTCTCGATTTCGCGCTGCACGACGACGAACGGCAGACGGCGGCGCAAGTCGCCGGCCGGCTGCACGGCGGCGAGCTCGCGATCGATACGCCGTCGGGCACGCTGACCGTGCGGCTGCGCGCGCTCGGCGAGCACAACGCACGCAATGCGCTGGCCGCGACGGCAGCCGCGCTGGCCGCGGGCGTCGCGCTGTCGGCGATCAAGCAGGGCCTCGAATCGTTCGAACCGGTGAAGGGCCGGCTGCAGGTGCGTCGCGCGAGCGCGGGCAGCCTCGCCGGCGCGACGGTCGTCGACGATACCTACAACGCGAACCCCGACTCGATGCGCGCGGCGATCGACGTGCTCGCTGCGCAACCGGCGCCGCGGGTGCTGGTGATCGGCGACATGGGCGAGGTCGGCGACGAAGGGCCGGCGTTTCACCGTGAGGTAGGCGCATACGCGCGCGAGCGCGGCATCGACGCGCTGTTCGCGCTCGGCGACGCATCGCGCGACGCCTGCGCGGCGTACGGCGAAGCGGCGCGCCATTTCGACGATGTCGGCACGCTCGTCGACGCGCTGGTCGCGGCGGGCTACGGTGCCGAGGCGTCGGTGCTCGTGAAGGGCTCGCGGTACATGAAGATGGAGCGCGTGGTCGACGCGCTGACGAACCAACCCGCGGCGGGCACGACGCCCGCCGCCCACTGAGTAGAAGGAAGGAAGCATGCTGCTGGCGCTGGCGCAATGGCTGCAAGGAGACGCAAGCTTTTTGCGCTTGTTCACGTACCTGACGTTCCGTGCCGTGATGGCCACCATCACGGCGCTCGGCATCGGGCTCGTGTGCGGACCGTGGGTGATCCGCAAGCTGACGGAAATGAAGGTCGGGCAGGCCGTGCGCAAGGACGGCCCGCAGACTCACCTCGTCAAATCGGGCACGCCGACGATGGGCGGCGTGCTGATCCTGATCGGCATCGCGGTCGCGACGCTGCTGTGGGGCGACCTGACGAACCGTTTCATCTGGATCGTGATGCTCGTCACGTTCGGCTTCGGCGTGATCGGCTGGGTCGACGACTACCGCAAGGTCGTCTACAAGGATCCGCGCGGGATGTCGTCGCGCGAGAAGTATTTCTGGCAGTCGGTGATCGGCCTGTTCGCGGCCGTCTATCTCGCGTTCAGCGTGTCGGAGGCGAACAACGTGCGCGTGTTCGACCTGTTCATGGCATGGGTGCGCAGCGGGCTGTCGATGGGGCTGCCGGCGCGGGCCGACCTGATGCTGCCGTTCCTGAAGTCGATCAGCTACCCGCTCGGCGTGTGGGGCTTCATCGCGCTGACCTATTTCGTGATCGTCGGCGCGAGCAACGCGGTGAACCTCACCGACGGCCTCGACGGTCTCGTGATCATGCCGGTCGTGCTGGTCGGCGCGTCGCTCGGCGTGTTCGCGTACGTGATGGGCAGCGCCGTCTATTCGAAGTATCTGCTGTTCCCGCACATTCCGGGCGCCGGCGAACTGCTGATCTTCTGCTCGGCGATGGGCGGGGCAGGGCTCGCGTTCCTCTGGTACAACACGCACCCCGCGCAGGTGTTCATGGGCGACGTCGGCGCACTCGCGCTCGGCGGCGCGCTCGGCACGGTCGCGGTGATCGTTCGCCAGGAAATCGTGCTGTTCATCATGGGCGGCATCTTCGTCGCTGAAACGCTGTCGGTGATGCTGCAGGTCACGTGGTTCAAGTACACGAAGAAGCGTTACGGCGAAGGGCGGCGCATCTTCAAGATGGCGCCGCTGCATCACCATTTCGAATTGTCCGGCTGGAAGGAAACACAGGTGGTGGTGCGTTTCTGGATCATCACGTTGATGCTGTGCCTGTTCGGTCTGTCCACCCTCAAGTTGCGGTAAAGGAACGGTAACAAGGATGTCTGGCGAGATGTTTGGAGATCGGCAACGGCCGATGGTGCTTGTGCTGGGGCTCGGCGAATCGGGCCTCTCGATCGCGCGGTGGTGCGCGAGGCACGGGTGCCGGCTGCGCATTGCCGATACCCGCGAGGCGCCGCCGAACCTTGCCGCACTGCGCGCCGAAGGCATCGACGCTGAATTCGTCGGCGGGCCGTTCGGGCCCGCGCTGCTCGACGGCGGCGTCGAGATCGTCGGGTTGAGCCCCGGCCTGTCGCCGCTCGAGCCGGCGCTCGCGACGCTGCTCGCGGCGGCGAACGAGCGCGGCGTCGCCGTATGGGGCGAACTCGAATTCTTCGCGCAGGCGCTGCGCGCGCTCGGCACGAGCGGCTATCAGCCGAAGGTGCTTGCGATCACCGGCACGAACGGCAAGACGACGACGACGAGCCTCACGGGCCTGCTGTGCCAGCGCGCGGGCAGGAAGGTCGCGGTGGCCGGCAACATCAGCCCGGCGATGCTCGACCGGCTCGCGGCCGCCATCGACGACACGGCGCTGCCCGACGTCTGGGTGCTCGAACTGTCGAGCTTCCAGCTCGAAACCGCGCGCACGTTCGCGCCCGATGCGGCCGCGATCCTCAACATCACGCAGGATCATCTCGACTGGCACGGCAGCTTCGACGCGTACGCGGCGGCGAAGGGCCGGATCTTTGGCGCGACGACGACGCGCGTGCTGAACCGCGACGATCCGGTCGTGATGAAGTTCGCACCGGCGGCC
Organism: Burkholderia sp. HMSC10F09; assembly: GCF_001806955.1. Taxonomy (NCBI): domain Bacteria; kingdom Pseudomonadati; phylum Pseudomonadota; class Betaproteobacteria; order Burkholderiales; family Burkholderiaceae; genus Burkholderia; species Burkholderia sp. HMSC10F09. Next base: position 20,762 of record NZ_KV786915.1, on the reverse strand, counting down.
GGCGCGGCCGACGCGCCGCGCACGATCACGTTCGGCCTGAACGAGCCGACGCAGGACGGCGATTACGGGCTGTCGCGCGACAACGGCATCGCATGGCTCGTCGAAGCGATCGATCGCGACGCACCGGACGAAACGGCGACGACGACGCGCCGTCGCAAGCGCGACGCGCATACGCCCGATATCGCGCACAAGAGGCTGATGCCGGCCGACGCGCTGCGCATCCGCGGGCTGCACAACGCGGCGAACGCGCTGGCCGCCTTCGCGCTCGCGCGCGCGATCGATCTGCCGGCCGCGCCGCTGCTGCACGCGCTGCGTGAATACCGCGGCGAAGCGCATCGCGTCGAAGTGATCGCGACGATCGACGACGTCGATTACGTCGACGACAGCAAGGGTACGAACGTCGGCGCGACGGTCGCCGCGCTCGACGGGCTCGCGCAGAAGACCGTGCTGATCGCCGGCGGCGACGGCAAGGGCCAGGATTTCGCGCCGCTCGTCGCGCCGGTCGCGCGCTGGTGCCGTGCGGTGATGCTGATCGGCCGCGATGCGCCGGCGATCCGCGACACGCTTGCGGAAACCGGCGTGCCGCTCGCCGAGCACCCGACGCTCGAAGCGGCCGTGCACGCGGCGGCGGCGCTCGCGGAGCCCGGCGACGCGGTGCTGCTGTCGCCCGCATGCGCGAGCCTCGACATGTTCCGCAACTATGCCCACCGGGCGGACGTGTTCCGTGCGGCGGTCGACGAACTCGCCACCGACAAAGGAGCGACGCCATGAGCTGGTCCGATCGCCTCGTCTCCCGTTTCAACGACCGGCGCGATGCCGGCGGCAATGCCGCGGGCGGCCGCGTCGCGTCGGCCACGCGCGCGGCGACCGGCGGCCTCGCGAGCGTCGTCAACGGCGTGCGCCCGAGCCGCTCGCGGATGCTCGATTTCGACTACTCGCTGCTGTGGGTCGCGATCGCGCTGCTCGGGCTCGGCGTCGTGATGGTGTATTCGGCGTCGATCGCGATGCCCGATTCGCCGAAGTACGCGCAGTATCACGACTACGCGTTCCTGATGCGCCACGTCGTCTCGCTCGTCGTCGCGTTCATCGCGGCGGTGATTGCGTTCCGCGTGCCGGTGTCGACGTGGGACAAGTACGCGCCGCACCTTTTCCTGATCGCGCTCGTCGGCCTCGTGATCGTGCTGATTCCGCACGTCGGCAAGGGCGTGAACGGCGCACGACGCTGGATTCCGCTCGGCATCACCAACATGCAGCCGTCGGAAATCATGAAGCTCGCGGTGACGATCTACGCGGCGAACTACACGGTGCGCAAGCAGGAATACATGCAGAGCTTCGCGAAGGGCTTTCTGCCGATGGCGTTCGCAGTCGGCCTCGTCGGTGCGCTGCTGCTGCTCGAGCCGGACATGGGCGCGTTCATGGTGGTCGCGGCGATCGCGATGGGCGTGCTGTTCCTCGGCGGCGTGAACGGCAAGCTGTTCGGCGGCCTCGTCGCGACCGCGATCGGCACGTTCACGATGCTCGTGTGGCTGTCGCCGTGGCGGCGTGAGCGGATCTTCGCGTATCTCGATCCGTGGGACGAGCGCTACGCGCAGGGCAAGGCGTACCAGCTCACGCACTCGCTGATCGCATTCGGCCGCGGCGAGTGGTTCGGCGTCGGTCTCGGCGGCAGCGTCGAGAAGCTGAACTACCTGCCGGAAGCGCATACCGACTTCATCCTCGCGGTGATCGGCGAGGAGCTCGGTTTCGTCGGCGTGCTGGTCGTGATCCTGCTGTTCTACTGGATCGTGCGCCGCGCGTTCGAGATCGGCCGTCAGGCGCTCGCGCTCGACCGCACGTTCGCGGGGCTGATGGCGAAGGGCATCGGCATCTGGTTCGGCGCGCAGGCGTTCATCAACATGGGCGTGAACCTCGGGCTGCTGCCGACGAAGGGCCTGACACTGCCGCTCGTCAGCTACGGTGGCTCGGGCATTTTGCTGAACTGCGTCGCGCTTGCGGTGCTGCTGCGGGTCGACTACGAGAACCGGGTGCTCATGCGCGGAGGGAAGGTATGACCGCGTCGCGACCCACGCTGATGGTGATGGCGGGCGGCACCGGGGGCCACGTGTTCCCGGGGCTCGCGGTCGCGCACCGGATGGAAGCGGCGGGCTGGCGCGTCGTGTGGCTCGGCAATCCGGCCGGGATGGAAGCGACGCTCGTGCCGAAGCACGGGATTCCGATGGAATACGTGCGCTTCGGCGGGCTGCGCGGCAAAGGGCTGAAGACCAAGCTCGCACTGCCGTTCAACCTGCTGCGTGCCTGCGCGCAGAGTCTCGGCGCGCTGCGCCGCGTGCGGCCTGACGTCGTGCTCGGCATGGGCGGCTACATCACGTTCCCGGCCGGCGTGATGACCGCGCTGTCGGGCCGTCCGCTCGTGCTGCACGAGCAGAATTCGATCGCGGGCCTCGCGAACAAGGTGCTCGCGAAGTTCGCGAAGCGCGTGCTGGTCGCGTTTCCCGGCGCGCTGCCGCACGCCGAATGGACCGGCAATCCGATTCGCGCGGAACTTGCGCGCACGGAACCGCCCAAAGCACGCTATGCGGCGCGCAGCGGCCCGCTCAACGTGCTGGTCGTCGGCGGCAGCCTGGGCGCCGCCGCGCTGAACGAAGTCGTGCCGCGTGCGCTGGCGCTGCTCGCGCCCGGCGAGCGTCCGCGTGTCGTGCATCAGGCGGGCGCCAAGCACATCGACGCGCTGAAGGCGAATTACGAAGCCGCCGGCTTCGCGGCCGGCGACGACGTGCGGCTCGTGCCGTTCATCGACGACATGGCGGCCGCGTATGCGGCGGCCGATCTCGTGATCTGCCGCTCCGGCGCGATGACGGTGTCGGAAATCGCGGCGGTGGGCGTCGCGGCGCTGTTCGTGCCGTTCCCGTACGCGGTCGACGATCACCAGACGACCAACGCCGCGTTCCTCGCCGATGCGGGGGCCGCGGTGCTGGTGCAACAACGCGACCTGTCGGCGGAACTGCTCGCCGACTGGCTGCGCGGCCAGTCGCGGGCGTCGCTCGCGGCGATGGCGGAGCGTTCGCGCTCGCTGGCAAAGCCCGAGGCTACCGACGAAGTCGCGCGCGTGTGCGCGACGGTAGCCGGCGCGAACCTGGAATCATTGCAATGAAACACATCGTCAAACACATTCATTTCGTCGGGATCGGCGGCGCGGGCATGAGCGGCATCGCGGAAGTGCTCGTCAATCTCGGCTATCAGGTCAGCGGCTCGGATCTCGCGCGCAACGCGGTGACCGATCGCCTGGCTGCGCTCGGTGCGCGGATCGCGATCGGCCATGACGCGGCGAACATCGAAGGCGCGAACGCGGTCGTCGTGTCGACGGCCGTGCGCTCGGACAACCCGGAAGTGCTGGCCGCGCGCGCGCAGCGCGTGCCCATCGTGCAGCGCGCGGTGATGCTCGCGGAACTGATGCGCCTGAAGCAGGGGATCGCGATCGCCGGCACGCACGGCAAGACCACGACGACGAGCCTCGTCGCGAGCGTGCTCGCCGCGGGCGGCCTCGACCCGACGTTCGTGATCGGCGGCCGGCTGATCAGCGCCGGCGCGAACGCGCGGCTCGGCACCGGCGACTTCATCGTCGCCGAGGCCGACGAATCCGACGCGTCGTTCCTGAACCTGTATCCGGTGATCGAAGTGATCACGAACATCGACGCCGATCACATGGATACGTACGGCCACGATTTCGCGCGGCTCAAGCAGGCGTTCATCGAATTCACGCAGCGCCTGCCGTTCTACGGCAGCGCGGTCGTGTGCGTCGATGATCCGAACGTGCGGCAGATCATCCCGTTCATTTCGAAGCCGGTCGTGCGCTACGGCCTGTCGCCCGACGCGCAGGTGCGCGCGGAGGACATCGACGCGCGCGACGGTCGCATGCATTTCACGGTGATCCGCGAAGGACGCACGCCGCTCGCGGTCGTGCTGAACCTGCCGGGCCTGCACAACGTGCAGAACGCGCTCGCGGCGATCGCGATCGCGACCGATCTCGGCGTGTCGGACGACGCGATCCAGCAGGCGCTGGCCGAATTCAACGGCGTCGGCCGGCGCTTCCAGCGCTACGGCGACGTGCCGACCGCCGACGGCGGCCGCTACACGCTGATCGACGACTACGGTCATCACCCGGTCGAGATGGCCGCGACGATCGCGGCCGCACGCGGTGCGTTCCCCGGCCGCCGGCTCGTGCTCGCGTTCCAGCCGCACCGCTATACGCGCACGCGCGACTGCTTCGACGATTTCGTCAACGTGCTGTCGACGGTCGACGCGCTGGTGCTGACCGAAGTGTATGCGGCCGGCGAGGCGGCGATCGCGACGGCCAACGGCGACGCGCTGTCGCGCGCGCTGCGCGCGGCGGGGAAGGTGGAACCGGTGTTCGTCGAGACGGTCGACGCGTTGCCGGAGGCACTGGCGAAGGTCGCGCAGGACGGCGACGTAGTAATCACGATGGGCGCGGGTTCGATCGGCGGCGTGCCGGCGAAGATCGTGCAGAACACGCAACAGAAGGGATGACATGAGCGGGATCGATCCGAAACGTTTCGGCAAGGTGGCGGTGTTGTTCGGCGGCGAATCCGCCGAGCGCGAGGTGTCGCTCACCTCGGGCCGCCTCGTGCTGCAGGGGCTGCGCGACGCAGGCGTCGACGCCCATCCGTTCGACCCGGCCGAGCGGCCGCTGTCGGCGCTGAAGGACGAAGGCTTCGTGCGCGCGTTCAACGCGCTGCACGGCGGCTACGGCGAGAACGGCCAGATCCAGGGCGCGCTCGATTTCTACGGCATTCGCTACACGGGCAGCGGCGTGCTCGGCTCGGCGCTCGGGCTCGACAAGTTCCGCACGAAGCTCGTGTGGCAGCAGACGGGCGTGCCGACGCCGCCGTTCGAGACGGTGATGCGCGACGACGACTACGCCGCGCGCGCGACCGAGATCGTCGCGAAGCTCGGCCTGCCGCTGTTCGTGAAGCCGGCGAGCGAAGGCTCGAGCGTCGCGGTGCTGAAGGTGAAGACGGCCGACGCGCTGCCGGCCGCGCTCGCGGAAGCCGCGACGCACGACAAGATCGTGATCGTCGAGAAGAGCATCGAAGGCGGCGGCGAATACACGGCGTGCATCGCCGGCGATCTCGATCTGCCGCTGATCAAGATCGTGCCGGCCGGCGAGTTCTACGACTATCACGCGAAGTACGTGGCCGACGACACGCAATACCTGATCCCGTGCGGGCTGCCGGCCGACCAGGAAGCGCAGCTGAAGCGCCTCGCGCGCCGCGCGTTCGACGTGCTCGGCTGCACCGACTGGGGCCGGGCGGACTTTATGCTCGACGCGGCCGGCAACGCGTACTTCCTCGAAGTGAACACGGCACCGGGCATGACCGACCACTCGCTGCCGCCGAAGGCCGCGCGCGCAATCGGCATCAGCTATTCGGAACTGGTCGTGAAGGTGCTGTCGCTCACGCTCAACGACTGACGCGGAAACGGAACACGTATGTGGAACAACGTTCGCCAACTCAACCTTGCCGCCAGCGCGTTGTACGCGCTGCTGCTGCTCGTGTTGGCGGCGGCCGGCTGCTACTGGCTGATTCAGCGTCCGACGTTCACGCTGCGCGAGATACGGATCGACGGCGACACCGAGCACATCAACACGCCGACGGTGCGTGCGGGGCTCGTCGGCCGGCTGAAGGGCAACTTCTTCACGGTCGATCTCGACACGGCGCGCGCCGCGTTCGAGCAGATGCCGTGGGTGCGGCACGCGAGCGTGCGCCGCGTGTGGCCGAACGCGCTCGCCGTGACGCTGGAAGAGTACAAGCCGCTCGGTACCTGGGGCAGCAGCCAGCTCGTGAGCGTCGACGGCGAGCTGTTCACCGCGAACCAGGGCGAGCTCGATCGGGAACTGCCCGCGTTCGACGGCCCGGAGGGCAGTGCGAAGGAAGTCGTCGCGCGGTATCGCGACTTCGAGAAATGGTTTGCGCCGCTGAAGGCGGCGCCGGAAGAAGTGACGCTGTCGGCGCGCTACGCGTGGACGGTGAAGCTGTCGAACGGGATGCAGGTCGAGCTGGGCAGAGAGCGCAACAACGACACGCTGCATGACCGGAGCCAGCGCCTCGTCGCCGCGTGGCCGGCGGTCACGGAGCGCTGGGGCAACGACATCGAGTACGCGGACCTGCGCTATCCGAACGGATTCGCGATTCGCGCGGCAAGCATGCGGTTCCTGACCGATACCGACAAGCGCAAGAAGTAACGAGAGATCACACGCAAGAGCACTTTATGAGCAAAGACTACAAGGATCTGCTGGTTTCCCTCGACATCGGCACGTCGAAGGTGGTGGCCATCGTCGCCGAGCTGAAGGGCGAAGGCCATTACGAGGTGATCGGTCTGGGCCAGAGCGAATCGAAGGGTCTGAAAAAAGGGGTGGTGGTCAACATCGAGGCCACCGTGCAATCGATCCAGCGCGCGCTCGAGGAAGCCGAGCTGATGGCCGACTGCAAGATCACCAACGTGTTCACCGGCATCGCGGGCAGCCATATCCGCAGCTTCAATTCGAGCGGGATGGTCGCGATCAAGGACAAGGAAGTCACGCAGACGGACGTCGCGCGCGTGATCGAGACCGCGAAGGCGATCAACATCCCGACGGACCAGCAGGTGCTGCACATCCTCACGCAGGAATTCATCATCGACGGGCAGGAAGACGTGCGCGAGCCGATCGGGATGAGCGGGATCCGGCTGGAAGTGAAGGTGCACATCGTGACGGGCGCGGTCAGCGCCGCGCAGAACATCGTCAAGTGCGTGCGCCGCTGCGGGCTCGAGGTGAACGACCTGATCCTGCAGCCGCTCGCGTCGTCGCTCGCGGTGCTGACCGAAGACGAAAAGGATCTCGGCGTGGTGCTCGTCGACATCGGCGGCGGCACGACCGACATCGCGATCTTCGCGGAAGGCGCGATCCGTCACACGGCCGTGATTCCGATCGCCGGCGACCAGATCACGAGCGACATCGCGATGGCGCTGCGCACGCCGACGCCCGATGCGGAAGACATCAAGGTCGGCTACGGAATCGCGAAGCAGGCACTCGCCGATCCGGACGAGATGGTCGAAGTGCCGGGTCTCGGCGAGCGCGGTCCGCGCACGCTGTCGCGCCAGGCGCTCGCGGCCGTGATCGAGCCGCGCGTCGAGGAACTGTTCTCGCTCGTGCAGCAGGTCGTGCGCGAATCGGGTTACGAAGAACTGCTGAGCTCCGGCGTGGTCATTACCGGCGGCGCGGCGATGATGCCGGGCATGGTCGAGCTCGGCGAGGACATTTTCCTGAAGCCGGTGCGCATCGGTGCGCCCGAGTACGCGGGCGGTCTTGCCGACGTCGTGCGCAATCCGCGCTATTCGACGGCGATGGGGCTGCTCGTCGAAGGCAGCGCGCAGCGCATGCGCGGCCGCAAGGTTGCGGTGCAGTCCGGCAACGCGGGGCAGATCTTCTCGCGGATGAAGGAGTGGTTCCTGAGCAATTTTTAAGCGCCGCGTGGCTCGGCAAACCGAGCGTGCGGAGAACCGAATCGAAATTCGCGCTGGTGCCGGCGGCTGGCGCGCGACAGGGGGTTGCCCGATCTCCTGCCGAATAACGGCCGAGTAGCGGTAATTTTCTTGACGGAGGCAACAATGGAATTCGAAATGCTGGAAACCGAAACCAACGGCACCATCATCAAGGTGGTCGGCGTTGGCGGCGCTGGCGGCAATGCCGTGCAGCACATGATCAACCGCGGCGTGCAAGGCGTCGACTTCATCGTGATGAACACGGATGCGCAGGCGCTGTCGCGTTCGCGTGCACCGTCGGTGATCCAGCTCGGCAATACCGGCCTTGGCGCCGGCGCGAAGCCGGAAATGGGCCGTGCAGCGGCCGAGGAAGCGCGTGAGCGCATCGCGGACGCACTGCGCGGCGCACACATGGTGTTCATCACGGCCGGCATGGGCGGTGGCACCGGCACGGGCGCGGCACCGGTCGTCGCGCAGATCGCGAAGGAGATGGGCATTCTGACCGTCGGCGTGGTCAGCAAGCCGTTCGAGTTCGAAGGCGGCAAGCGCATGCGCGTCGCGGAAGCCGGTTCGCAGCAGCTCGAGGATCACGTCGATTCGCTGATCGTCGTGCTCAACGACAAGCTGTTCGACGTGATGGGCGACGACGCCGAGATGGACAAGTGCTTCCAGTGCGCGGACGACGTGCTGAACAACGCAGTGGCCGGCATCGCGGAAATCATCAACGTCGACGGTCTCGTGAACGTCGACTTCGAAGACGTGAAGACGGTGATGGGCGAGCAGGGCAAGGCGATGATGGGCACGGCGACGGTCGCCGGCGTCGATCGCGCGCGCCTCGCGGCGGAACAGGCCGTGGCGAGCCCGCTGCTCGAAGGCGTCGATCTGTCGGGCGCGCGCGGCGTGCTGGTCAACATCACGTCGAGCCGTTCGCTGCGTCTGTCGGAAACGCGCGAAGTGATGAACACGATCAAGAGCTACGCGGCGGAAGACGCGACGGTGATCTTCGGTGCGGTGTACGACGACGCGATGGGCGATGCGCTGCGCGTGACGGTCGTGGCGACGGGTCTGGGCCGTGCGGCGAAGAAGCAGCAGTCGGCACCGATGACGCTGCTGCGCACCGGTACCGACAACCAGCCGGTCAACGCGGTTTCGCACGGCTACGCACAGCCGCACCACGTCAGCACGGCAGACTACGGCGCGCTCGACACGCCGGCGGTGTGGCGCAACTCGCGCGAAACCGCGGCATCGCACGTGCAGGCGCTGCAGGAGAAGGGTGTCGACACGTACGACATTCCGGCTTTCCTGCGCAAGCAGGCCGACTGACGCATACACAGGCGAAGCCGCGGCGGTGTCGCCGCGGTAACGCCGGCGTGACGGATGCCACGAACCGCAACAGGCCGCGTCGAGACGACGCCGGGCCGGGAGACGTGCCCTCTTCGCTTGCGCGAAGCGGGGTGGGTCGTGCTGTCCGCAACATGCCGAAAAACCGTATCGCTATGAGGGACCAGCCATGATTCAAGTGGGCGACGCGCTGCCCGACGCGCAACTGTTCGAATTCGTCGACGACGCGCGCGAGGGCTGCACGCTGGGGCCGAACGCCTTCAGCGTGCGCGAACAGGTCGCGGGCAAGCGTGTGGTGATCTTCGGATTGCCGGGCGCTTTCACGCCGACCTGCTCGGCGCAGCATGTGCCGGGCTATGTCGAGCACGCGGAGCGCTTGCGCGCGGCGGGCATCGACGAGATCTGGTGCGTGTCCGTCAACGACGCATTCGTGATGGGCGCATGGGGACGTGATCTGCACACCGCGGGCAAGGTGCGCATGATGGCGGACGGCAGCGCGGCTTTCACTCATGCGCTGGGGCTGACGCAGGATTTGTCCGCGCGTGGCATGGGAATCCGTTCCCTGCGCTACGCGATGGTGGTCGACGACGGTGTGGTCAAGACGCTGGCCGTCGAAGCGCCGGGCAAATTCGAAGTGAGCGATGCGGCGAGCGTGCTCGCGACGTTGACGTCCTGATCGTGCGGTGCGCCGTTGCTTGCCGGCAACGCCGCCTACCGGGCTCAGGGCAGTTGTAACACGGGCCGATGACCGGAAACGCCTCCGTTCCGGGCATCGGCCCGTCCCGTATCGGCGCGGGTAAACAGTCGAAACAGATTGATACGCAGTTTCAAACGGCGTTGAATAGGGAATTACGCTATAATCACGCCTATCGAAGATAACTCCTGATTGGAATCTTCAATCAAGACAAAGAACATCATGCTGAAGCAGCGCACCATCAAATCGATCGTGAAGACCGTCGGTATCGGTCTCCACTCGGGCCGCAAGGTCGAACTGACGCTCCGTCCCGCCGCGCCGGGCACGGGGATCGTGTTTTCGCGCGTCGACTTGCCCACGCCGGTCGATATTCCGGCCAGCGCGATGTCGATCGGCGACACGCGGCTCGCATCGGTGCTGCAGAAGGATGGCGCGCGCGTGTCGACGATCGAGCACCTGATGTCCGCGTGCGCGGGGCTCGGCATCGACAACCTGTATGTCGACGTGACGGCCGAGGAAATCCCGATCATGGATGGCAGCGCGGCATCGTTCGTGTTCCTGATCCAGTCGGCCGGCATCGAAGAGCAGAATGCGCCGAAGCGCTTCATCAAGGTCAAGAAGCCGGTCGAAGTGCGCGACGGCGACAAGTTCGCGCGTCTCGATCCGTTCTTCGGCTTCAAGCTGAAATTCACGATCGACTTCCGTCATCCGGCGGTCGACAAGACGGGCCAGGCGCTCGAGGTCGACTTCGCGAACACGTCGTACGTGCGCGAGATCGCGCGCGCGCGCACGTTCGGCTTCGCGCACGAAGTCGAGATGATGCGCGAACTGGGCCTGGCGCGCGGCGGCAGCATGGACAACGCGATCGTGCTCGACGAGTACCGCATCCTGAACAACGACGGCCTGCGCTACGACGACGAATTCGTGAAGCACAAGATGCTCGATGCGATCGGCGATCTGTACGTGGTCGGCCATCCGCTGCTCGCGTCGTACACCGCGTACAAGTCGGGGCACGGGCTGAACAACGCGCTGCTGCGCGAACTGCTCGCACACGAGGACGCTTACGAGATCGTCACGTTCGACGATCCGCAAGCTGCGCCGAGCGGCTTCGCGTTCGATACGCAGACGGCCTTCGCGTAAGCGCGGCAAGTCGAATCTGTAAAAAAAGCGGCCTGCGGGCCGCTTTTTTATTGCGTTTCGCTTGCGCGCCGCGTGCTCAGCGCGGCGTCTTCTTCGCGCCGTGGCGCGCGGCCATCCGCGCGAGCGCGGCCTGCAGCGGCGACGGCGCGAGATGGTCGGCCAGATCGCGCAACGCGGCCGCGCCGGCCGGTGTCATGCGCGCCTGCTTCTGCGGCGCCGGTTCCGGCGCGTCCTTCGGCCGCACGCGCACGCGCAGCGTCGACACGGGCCAGCCGCGTTTTTGCAGATCGGCGAGCAGGCGCGGTTCGACCTGCCGCAAGCGGGCCGCGAGCGCGTTGTGGGCGGCAAAGAGGGTCAGGGTGCCGTCCTTCACGAAGCCCGGTTCGACGTGCGCCGCCAGATAGTCGGGCAGCAACGCGGCGAGGTCGCGCTGCAGCGACGCGACCTGCTCGACGCCGGCGCGCAGTGCGGCGAAGGCATCGGCGCGGCCGAGCACTTCGGACACGGGCTGCGGGCGATACGCGGGGAGCGGGCCGAAACGGTTGGAAAAGCGGGTCATCGAGTCATTCTTCGGGCGCGCACGCGCGCGGAGGTTGCCGCCGATTGTACTCGCGCCGGCCCGCGCCCGCGCGGGTTTCGGCGCTCGCGACGCGCATGCGGCGCGCAACCGGGATCCCGCCGAGACACGGGCGCGTGCGCCCTCGCGTGCTAAAATTCGACGTTTGAGTCCACCCATTCGCTAAGCCGCCGGGGCTCGGGCGTCGGGGCGCGCAACACGCGCCGGGCGCCGGTGCTGCGACGCAGGATCCGATCCGATGACAACCGGTTTTCTCCAGAAAATTTTTGGCAGCCGCAACCAGCGGCTCGTCAAGCAATACCAAAAGACCGTCGCGGCGATCAATGCGCTCGAAACGCAGATCGAGAAGCTGACGGACGACCAGTTGCGCGGCAAGACGGACGAATTCCGCCAGCGTGTCGCGGCCGGGGAGTCGCTCGACAAGCTGCTGCCCGAAGCGTTCGCGGTCTGCCGCGAGGCGAGCCGCCGCGTGCTGAAGATGCGCCACTTCGACGTGCAGCTGATCGGCGGCATGGTGCTGCACTACGGCAAGATCGCCGAAATGCGCACCGGCGAAGGCAAGACGCTGGTCGCGACGCTGCCCGTCTACCTCAATGCGCTGTCGGGCCGCGGCGTGCACGTCGTGACGGTCAACGACTATCTCGCGCAGCGCGACGCCGAATGGATGGCGCGCCTCTACAACTTCCTCGGTCTGTCGGTCGGCATCAACCTGTCCGGGATGGAGCACGACCAGAAGCAGCAGGCGTACGCGGCCGACATCACGTACGGCACGAACAACGAGTTCGGCTTCGACTACCTGCGCGACAACATGGTCTACGAGACCGGCGCACGCGTGCAGCGTGCACTGAACTTTGCAGTCGTTGACGAAGTCGACTCGATCCTGATCGACGAAGCGCGCACGCCGCTGATCATCTCCGGCCAGGCCGAGGATCACACCGAGCTGTACGTGCGGATGAACGCGCTGCCGCCGCTGCTCGAGCGCCAGATCGGCGAGGAGAAGGCCGACGGCACGGGCGTCGAGAAGCCGGGCGACTACACGCTCGACGAGAAGTCGCGCCAGGTGTTCCTGACCGAGTCGGGCCACGAAAAGGCCGAGCGCCTGCTCGCCGAGTGGGGCCTCATCGGCGAGGGCGAAAGCCTGTACGCGCCGCAGAACATCACGCTGATGCATCACGTGTACGCCGCGCTGCGCGCGCACACGCTGTTCCACAAGGATCAGCACTACGTCGTGCAGAACGGCGAAGTGGTCATCGTCGACGAATTCACGGGCCGCCTGATGGCGGGCCGCCGCTGGTCCGACGGCCTGCATCAGGCGGTCGAGGCGAAGGAGCACGTGAAGATCCAGAGCGAGAACCAGACGCTCGCGTCGATCACGTTCCAGAACTACTTCCGGATGTACGCGAAGCTCGCGGGCATGACCGGTACCGCCGATACCGAAGCGTACGAATTCAACGAGATCTACGGTCTCGAGACGGTCGTGATTCCGACCAACCGTCCGCCGAAGCGGATCGACAAGCAGGACCAGATCTACAAGACGGCCAAGGAGCGCTACGACGCGGTGATCCGCGACATCCGCGACTGCTACGAGCGCGGTCAGCCGGTGCTCGTCGGCACGACGTCGATCGAGAACTCGGAGCTGCTGTCGCACCTGCTGAAGCAGGCCGGGCTGCCGCACGAAGTGTTGAACGCGAAGCAGCACGAGCGCGAAGCCGCGATCGTCGCGGAAGCCGGCCGCCCGCGTGCGATCACGATTGCGACCAACATGGCCGGCCGCGGTACCGACATCGTGCTCGGCGGCAACGTCGAGAAGCAGGCCGCGTTCATCGAGGCCGACGAGTCGATTCCGGCCGACGAGAAGGCGCGCCGCATCCAGCAGCTGCATGACGAGTGGGAATCGCTGCACGAGCAGGTGAAGGCGGCCGGGGGCCTGCACATCATCGGCACCGAGCGTCACGAGTCGCGCCGGATCGACAACCAGCTGCGCGGCCGTGCGGGCCGTCAGGGCGATCCGGGCTCGTCGCGCTTCTATCTGTCGCTCGACGATCCGCTGCTGCGCATCTTCGCGGGCGACCGCGTGCGCGCGATCATGGATCGTCTGAAGATGCCCGAAGGCGAGGCGATCGAGGCCGGCATCGTCACGCGTTCGATCGAGTCCGCGCAGCGCAAGGTCGAAGCGCGCAACTTCGACATCCGCAAGCAGCTGCTCGAGTACGACGACGTCGCGAACGACCAGCGCAAGGTCATCTACCAGCAGCGCAACGAACTGCTCGAAGCGCACGACATCACCGAGACGATCACCGCGATGCGTCACAGCGTGATCGCCGACGTCGTCCGCCAGTTCGTGCCGGAAGGCAGCATCGAAGAGCAGTGGGACGTGCCCGAGCTCGAGGAAGCGCTGCGCAACGACTGGCAGCTCGATCTGGCGATTCAGGAAATGGTGAACGAGTCGTCGTCGATCACGGCGGACGAGATCCTCGACGCGGTGACGACGGCCGCCGACGAGCAGTACGAAGCGAAGGTTGCGCTGGTCGGCCGCGAATCGTTCAGCGCGTTCGAGCGCTCCGTCATGCTGCAGACGGTCGACCGCCTGTGGCGCGAGCACCTGGCGGCGCTCGACCACCTGCGTCAGGGCATCCACCTGCGCGGTTACGCGCAGAAGAATCCGAAGCAGGAATACAAGCGCGAGGCGTTCGAGCTGTTCGCAGCGATGCTCGAGGCGATCAAGCAGGAAGTCACGCGGATCGTGATGAACGTGCAGATCCAGTCGCCGGAGCAGCTCGAAGAGGCGGCCGAGCAGATCGAGGAGCGCAGCAGTCATCTCGAGAACGTCGAGTATCAGCACGCGGAGTTCGCGGAAGCCGGCGCGCCGGCGGCCGGCGGTGCGGCAGTCGCCGCGGCCGCCGCGACGGCCGACATGGTCGGCAGCGCGATGGCGCACAGCGGCCCCGGCGGCGAAATGCCGAAGGTCGGCCGCAACGACCCGTGCCCGTGCGGCAGCGGCAAGAAGTACAAGCACTGTCACGGCAAGCTGTCATGATCGGCGGCGCGGCGTGCCCTGTGCGCCGCGTCGTGTTGGCTTGACGTCAGTGATCTGAGTTGCGGCGGCGCGCGCGAGCGGCCGCCGGTTCGTCCAATCGATGCCGGCGCGCGCCGGCATTTTCCTTTCGGCAGGTGTGCCCCATGGCTGTCAATTTTCCGTCGATCGATCCCGCCCAACTGCGTCCCGTCGCCGGCGTCACGCTCGGCTGGGCCGAAGCGAACATCCGCAAGCCGAATCGCAAGGACGTGCTCGTCATCTCCGTCGACGAAGGTGCGACGGTCGCCGGCGTGTTCACCGAGAACCGCTTTTGCGCGGCGCCCGTCACCGTATGCCGCGAGCATCTGGCGAAGGTGCGCGCGGGCGGCGCCGGGATCCGTGCGCTCGTCGTGAATACGGGCAACGCCAATGCGGGCACGGGCGAGCCGGGCCTTGCGAACGCGCGCGAAACCTGCGTCGAACTCGCGCGTCTGGCCGGCATCGAGCCGTCGCAGGTGTTGCCGTTCTCGACCGGCGTGATCCTCGAACCGCTGCCGATCGATCGGCTGAAGGCGGGCCTGCCGGCCGCGCTGGCGAACCGCGCTGCCGCGAACTGGTACGACGCCGCGCAGGCGATCATGACGACCGATACGCTGCCGAAGGCCGCGTCGCGCCGCGTGACGATCGACGGCCACACGGTCACGCTGACGGGCATCAGCAAGGGCGCGGGGATGATCAAGCCGAACATGGCGACGATGCTCGGCTTCCTCGCCTTCGATGCAGCGGTTGCGCAGCCGGTGCTCGACACGCTCGTGAAGGAAGTCGCCGACCGCTCGTTCAACTGCATCACGATCGACGGCGATACGTCGACGAACGACTCGTTCATGCTGATCGCGTCCGGCAAGAGCACGCTGCCGGCGATCACGTCGACCGACTCGCCGGCCTACGCGGCGCTGCGCGATGCGGTCACGGCGCTCGCGCAGACGCTGTCGCAGCTGATCGTGCGCGACGGCGAGGGCGCGACGAAGTTCATCACGGTGCAGGTCGAAGGCGGGCGCAGCGTCGCCGAGTGCCGGCAGATCGCCTATGCGATCGGCCACTCGCCGCTCGTCAAGACGGCGTTCTACGCATCGGACCCGAACCTCGGTCGGATTCTCGCGGCGATCGGCTACGCGGGCGTCGCGGATCTCGACGTCGACAAGATCGACCTGTATCTGGACGACGTGCTCGTCGCGAAGGCGGGCGGCCGCAACCCGGCCTACCGGGAAGAGGACGGCCAGCGCGTGATGAAGCAGAGCGAGATCACGATCCGCGTGCTGCTCGGTCGCGGCGACGCGCAAGCAACGATCTGGACGTGCGACCTGTCGCACGATTACGTGAGCATCAACGCGGATTACCGCTCCTGATCGGGGGCGCTCGAACGACATGGACAAGCTCGAACAATTTCTGACGCGGGCCGAAGCGCTGCTCGGCCGCCTCGAATCCATGCTGCCGCCCGCGCCGGCAGCCGTCGACTGGAACGCGGCGCACGCGTTCCGCTGGCGCAAGCGCCAGGGGCGCGGCTATCTGCAGCCGGTGCCGGCCGTGTCGACGATCACGCTCGACGATCTGCACAACATCGATCGCCAGAAAGGGCTGATCGAGCAGAACACGCGGCAGTTCGTCCAGAAGAAGCCGGCCAATAACGTGCTGCTGACGGGCGCGCGCGGCACCGGCAAGTCGTCGCTGATCAAGGCGTGCCTGAACGCGTTCGCGAACGACGGGCTGCGCCTGATCGAAGTCGACAAGGACGATCTGCACGATCTCGGCGACATCGTCGAGCTGATCTCGCCGCGCCCCGAGCGCTTCATCGTGTTCTGCGACGACCTGTCGTTCGAGGACGGCGAGTCGGGCTACAAGGCGCTGAAGGTCGCGCTCGACGGCTCGATCGCCGCGCAATCGGACAACGTGCTGATCTACGCGACGTCGAACCGCCGCCATCTGCTGCCCGAGTACATGAGCGACAACGAGACGTACAAGCATTTGCCGGACGGCGAAATCCATCCCGGCGAGGTTGTCGAGGAAAAGATCTCGCTGTCCGAGCGTTTCGGGCTGTGGGTCAGCTTCTACCCGTTCAAGCAGGACGACTATCTCGACATCGTCGCGCACTGGCTGCGCCATTTCGGTTGCCCGGAAGCGGAAATCGAGACCGCGCGCGGCGACGCGCTCGTGTGGGCGCTCGAGCGCGGGTCGCGTTCGGGACGCGTCGCATGGCAATTCGCGCGCGACTGGTCGGGCCGCAAGGAGCAGGCATGAGCGGCGTCGATGGCGTGGCGTCCGCCGCGCACGCACCCGACGGGCGCAAGGTGACCGAAGTCGCGGTCGGCGTGATGGTGCAGTCCGACGACGCGACCGGCCGCAGCCTCTACCTGCTCGCGCAGCGGCTGCAGGGCAAGCCGTACGAAGGCTACTGGGAATTTCCGGGCGGCAAGCTCGAGGCCGGCGAGAGCGTCGAGGATGCGCTCGCGCGCGAACTGCACGAGGAACTCGGCATCGTCGTCACGGCGAGCCATCGCTGGCACACGCTCGAGCACGACTATCCGCACGCGTACGTGCGGCTGTATTTCTGCAAGGTCACGGGCTGGAGGGGCGAGCCGCACAGCAAGGAAGGGCAGGCGTTCGTCTGGCAGCCGCTGCCGGTCGACGTCGCGCCGCTGCTGCCCGCGGCGCTGCCGGTGCTGGCACTGCTCGAGCAGGAGGCGGCGTCACGCTGACGTCGCCGCGGCCGGCCCGTGCGGCCGGTCGCTTCGAATACCGGGCGGCGTCGCGCGCCGCTCAGTTGTCGCGGTGTTCGTCCGTGCCGTCCTCATCGGACAGCGGCGCATCGTCCGAGCCGCCGATCCGGTACTTTTCGGACGCCCATGCACCGAGGTCGAGCTGTTTGCAGCGGGCCGAACAAAACGGACGGAATTGATTCTCGGGCGTCCAGCGCACTGCTACGCCGCACGACGGACATTTGACAACGGTAACCATACGAAAAAACGATCCGGCACGCGGCCGTTACAGATTGCACAAGGTCAGCTGGAACGGCACGTCGATGTCGACCGCGCGCGGCCGCACGTCGCCGTCCTGCATCGTGAACCGCACCCAGAGCATGTACTTGTTCGCGCTCGCTTCCGGTATCACGTGCAGTTCGCGCGGCACACGCACCTGCATCAGCTGATAGCTGCGGCCGGACAGCATCTGCTGATAGCTGCCCTGCATCGCCATCACTTTCGACGCCTGACCCGATTCGCGCGCGAGCCGCAGCACGATCGTCGCCGCGTCGCGCAGCGGCAGCAAAGGCATGATCCACTTCGCGATGTCCTGGCGCCGCTGCTCGGCGGGCCATTGCTGCCATGCGTAGTACGACGGCAGGTCGAACTTGCAGGTGCCGCCGGGGATCACCGCGCGGCTGCGAATGCTCGCGAGCCATTCGTTGTCGACCAGATGCTGCCCCGTCTTGCCCTGCATTTGCGCGAGATTGGCGAGCGTCTGCTCGATCTCGCCGAGCACGGCTTCGAGCGCGTTCTGTTCGATGCCGGGATTGCCGCGAAACGGCGCGAGCGTCTGGCGCTGACGTTCGAGCTCCTTCATCAGATCCGATTTCAGGTCCGCGCGGCCCGTCACCTCGGCGATTTCGAACAGCGTCGTCAGCGCGACGTGATGTTCCCGCGGGTCCTCTTGAGCCAAAAAGAACGCGAAGCGCTCGAACAAGTCTTCGAGGCGCAGCAGCGTGCGAATTCGCTCATTGAACGGATACTCGTAAAGAATCAAGCGCGCTCGCCTCTCGGATAGGGATGGAAACAATGCAGGACATTCTAATGCTCACACTCTACCCTAGCAACGCGCCAATTTCGTACGCCATCACGAGTGCGCGCGCGTTCAGCGCATCGTTAGCGCATCGTTGCCGCGTGCTGCAGATAGCGTTGGTGCAGTGCATCGACCTGCGCGGCGAGTGCCGCCGGCGTCGCCGCGTCGTTGACGATCACGTCGTCGGCCGCGGCAAGACGCGCCTCGCGCGTCGCCTGCCGCGCGATGATCGCTTCGACCTGCTCGCGCGTGAAATCGTTGCGCCGCATCACGCGCGCAATCTGGGTCTCGACCGGACAGTCGACGACGAGTATCCGGTCGGCACGCGCCTTCCAGTTGCCCGATTCGACGAGCAGCGGCACGACGTAGATCACGTACGCGCCTTGCGCTTCGCGCGCTTCGCGATCGGTTTCCGCGCGGATCAGCGGGTGCGTGATCGCTTCGAGGCGGCGGCGCGCAGCGTCGTCGCTGAAGACGAGCGCGCGCATCTTCGCGCGATCGAGCGAGCCGTCGGCGGCGACGAAATCCGGCCCGAACGTACGCTCGATCTCGCGCATCGCGAGACCGCCCGGCGCGGTAATACGGTGCGCGATCACGTCGGTATCGACGATCGACGCGCCGCGCGCGGCAAACAGATCGGCGACGGTCGTCTTGCCGCTGCCGATACCGCCGGTGAGTCCCACTGAAAACATGTGTCAGCCTCCGAGCGCGGAATAAAAAGGGGTGCCGAAAAACAGCGTCGCCGCCCCGCCGGCCGCAAGGAACGGGCCGAACGGAATCGGCTCCTCGAAACGCATGCGGCCGCGCCAGGTCGCGACGAGCCCGACGAGCGCGCCCGTCACGGCTGCGAACAGCACGACCTGCGGCAGCGCGGCCCAGCCGAGCCACGCGCCGAGCGCCGCGAGCAGTTTCAGGTCGCCGAAGCCGATGCCCTCGATGCCGCGCAGCCATTTGAACAGCCAGTAGATCGACCACAGGAACAGATAGCCGGCCATCGCGCCGATCACCGCCGAACGCAGCGACGCGAACGTGCCGCCGAGATTCAGCACGAGGCCGGCCCACAAGAGCGGCAGCGTCATCGAGTCGGGCAGGTAGCCGGTGCGCATGTCGATCGCGCTCATCGCGAGCAGCGCCGCGCACAGGCCGAACGCGGCCAGCGCGGTGCCCGTCATCCCGAAGGCCGCGAGCGAGCCGGCCGCGAGCAGGCCGCCGGCCAGCTCGACGAGCGGATAGCGCGCGCCGATCGGACGGCTGCACTGCCTGCAGCGCCCGCGCAACAGCAGATAGCTGACGAGCGGGATGTTTTCCCACGCGCGCAACACGTGGCCGCAATGCGGGCAGGCGCTGCGCGGACGGCAGAGGTCGTAGCGCAGCGGATAGCCGTCGTCGGGTGCGGCCGCCGCATTGCCGGTTGCGTCGGCAATCTCGCGCTGCCACGCGCGCTGCATCATCACCGGTAACCGGTGCACGACCACGTTGACGAAGCTGCCGACGCACAGGCCGAGCACGACCGCGAACGCATACTGCGCGGCAGGCGGCAGCATCGCCAGGGCGAGCAGCGTGCTCTCGGGCGCAGAAGAGGCGGCGTACAGGGGCGCGGGCGTCATGATGCTGAGGGGTTCCGACAAAAAGGGCGACAGTGCGCTGCGATGCTACACCACGTTGCCGAGCTGAAGGATCGGCAGATACATCGCGATTACGAGCCCGCCGACGAGCGCGCCGAGCACGATCACGATCAGCGGTTCGCCGAGTGCGGCCAGCGTGTCGATACGTGCGTCGAGCTGATGTTCGGACAACGTCGCGATGTCCGCGAGCATCGTGTCGAGCGCGCCGGTTTCTTCGGCGACGGCGATCGGCTGCACGATGTCGTCCGGGAAGCAGCCGCTCGCCTGCATCGCGTCGGCCAGGCGTGCGCCGCGCAGCACGCGCGCGGCGATCTGCGTGCTCGCCCGTTCGAACACGGGGTGGCCGGCCGTTCGTTCGAGCGTCGCGAACGCGTCGGCGAGCGGCACGCCGGCGCCGAGCAGCGTCGCGAGCGAGCGGCACCAGCGCGCGGCCGCGTATCGCGTCAGCGTGTCGCCGATGAGCGGCGCGCGCAACGCCTGCCGCGCGAGCGCGTATCGCAGCGTCGGCGAGCGCCGCAACGCGTATTGCGTGGCGAGCGCAGTTGCGGCGGCGCCGGCGGCCAATGCGCCGCCCGATGCCGACAGCGCGGACGAGAGCGCGAGCAGCGCACGGGTCGGCGCCGGCAGCGCGGTGCCGAAACCGTCGAAGATCTGCCGGAAGGTCGGCACGACCCACACCATCAGCGCGGCCGCGATCGCGAGTGCGAACAGGATCACGACGGCCGGATAGGCGAGCGCCGTGCGCAGCTTGCGCCATTGCGCGTCCGCACGTTCGCGATGCTCGGCGATGCGCATCAGGACCGTGCCGAGTGCGCCCGACGCTTCGCCGACCTCGATCAGTTGCCGATACAGCGTGCCGAACTGCGACGGGTACAGCGCGAGCGCGGCCGCGAAGCGCTGCCCGTCGACGATCTCGCGCGCCAGGCCGGCGGCGATGCGCGGCAGGCCGCCGTGCGTGCGCGTGCGCGACAGCATGTCGAGCGCCGGCGCGAGCGGCAGGCC
>NZ_KV786914.1:0-40912 GCF_001806955.1 Burkholderia sp. HMSC10F09 | reverse complement strand
CACGACGCCGGCCGATGCTGCGCTCGCTCAGGCGACGCATCCCGCCCGCACGCGACGCGGCCGCCGGCTTCGCTCGAGCGCCGCTTACGCGCGCGCGGCGCTCGCAGCCTCCATGTAGGCCTTGCGGTCCGCCGCGACGCGCTGCGCGGCCGGTCGCTCGCCGACCTTCTTCGCATGCGCCTTCCAGTCGATGCCCGCATCGAGCACGAAGTCGCGGCCGAAGATCGTCTTCGTCGCCATCGCGACGATCGGCAAATGGATCGATGCCGCGATGTCGGCAAGACCGAACGACTCGCCGAGCACGTACGGCGAGAACTGCGTCATCCGCTTGAACGCGTCGATCGCGCGCGGCAGCCGCTTCTCGACGTGCGCTTTCGTGCCGACGCTGACCTTGCCGCCGAAGAACGCTTCCGCATAGACCTCGCGCGTGGTCCACTCGATATACAGCTCGAGCGTCTGGACGAGTTCACGCACCTTCGCGGCCGCGAATGCGCCCGACGGAAAAATCGGCTTCTCCGGATAGCGCGCCGCCAGATACTCGACGATCGCCTGTGACTCGAACAGCGCGCCTTCTTCGGTTTTCAGAAACGGAATCTTGCCGAGCGGCGAATCGGCGAGTTGCGCCGGATCCGTGATCGGCAGACTGCATGCGCATTCCTCGAACGGAATATCGTGCTCGAGCAGCACGAACTTCACCTTGTTGTAGTAGTTCGACAACGGAATACCGCACAGCTGTAGCATCGGAGCCTCCTTCGTTGTCGGCACGGTCGCACACGGTTCGCCGCGCCGGGGATGTCGCGCTGAAAAAGCACGTTCGTGCTAGTCTAAAGCAGTTTCGCGCCGTCACGACAACATTGCATCCGCCGAAGCAGCCGCTTCGTCTGCCGCCGCACCGAACGCGGTGCGGCCGCCTCGCCATCCGATGGAGACACGCTCGCATGAGTGCCGAACTGCTGGCCACGCGCCCGCCCGAGAGCGAATCGACGCTCGTCCTCACGATCTCGAATCCCGGCGCACGCAACGCGCTGCATCCCGACATGTACGCGGCCGGCGTCGAAGCGCTCGCGACCGCCGAGCGCGACCCGAGCATTCGTGCGGTCGTGCTCACGGGCGCCGATCGTTTCTTCTGCGCCGGCGGCAACCTGAACCGGCTGCTCGACAATCGATCGAAGGACCCGTCGTTCCAGGCGGCGAGCATCGATCAGCTCGCGGCGTGGGTGGCCGCGATCCGCGCGTCGACGAAACCGGTGATCGCCGCGGTCGAAGGCGCGGCGGCCGGCGCGGGCTTCTCGCTCGCACTCGCGTGCGACCTGATCGTTGCGGCGCACGATGCGAAGTTCGCGATGTCGTACGCGCGGGTCGGCCTGACGCCCGACGGCGGCGGTTCGTGGTTCCTCGCCCGTGCGTTGCCGCGCGCGCTGGCGGCCGAGATTCTGCTCGAAGGCAAGCCCGTCGCCGCGGAACGCCTGCACGCGCTTGGCGTCGTCAACCGGCTCGCGACACCGGGCGCCGCGCTGAGCGATGCGCTCGCGTGGGCCGACACGCTCGCCGGCATCTCGCCGAATGCGCTGACGCGCATCAAGACGCTGCTCGACGATGCGCTCGCGCAGCCGCTCGAGTCGCACCTCGGCACGGAGCGCGATCATTTCGTCGCGTCGCTGCATCATCCGGACGCGCTCGAAGGCATCACCGCGTTTCTCGACAAGCGTCAGCCGCACTACAAGCGCTGACGCCACGCCGCCTGCGCGCGCGGCGCCCCTCCGCGTGTAGAGGCATGCCCTGCAGCGCGCATCGATCCGTGCTGTAATGACCGCCTGCTGCGGCGCGCGCGCCGCCTCCGCTTCCGTTGATGAACCGAAGGAGTTTGACGATGATCGACGTCTACAGCTGGGCGACCCCGAACGGTCACAAGGTGCACATCATGCTCGAGGAAACCGGCCTCGCGTATCGCGCGCATCCGATCGATATCGGCGCAGGCGACCAGTTCAACGCCGAGTTCCTGAAGATCAGTCCGAACAACAAGATCCCCGCGATCGTCGACGATGAAGGCCCGGGCGGGCGGCCGATCTCGCTGTTCGAATCGGGCGCGATCCTGATCTATCTCGCGGAGAAAACCGGCCAATTCCTGCCGACCGATCCCGCTGCGCGCTATGCAACGCTCGAATGGCTGATGTTCCAGATGGGCGGCGTCGGGCCGATGCTCGGCCAGACGCATCACTTCCGCATCTATGCGCCGGAAAAGATCGAGTACGCGATCAACCGCTACACGAACGAGGCGAAGCGGCTGTACAACGTGATGGAAAAGCGCCTCGGCGAATCCGAGTATCTGGCCGGCGACGCGTACACGATCGCGGACATCGCGACGTTCCCGTGGACGCGTTCGTGGCAGAACCAGGGCATCGAGCTCGACGCATTTCCGAACGTCAAGCGCTGGCACGAAGCGATCGCCGCACGCCCTGCCGTGCAGCGCGGCGTCGAGGTGCTCGCGTCGCTGCGCAAGGCGCTGCAGGACGACAAGGCGCGCGAGGTGCTGTTCGGCGCGACGCAGTACGCGAAGCGCTGAGCGGTACGCCGCCGTACGGCTCGGCAGCGGCCATGCGCGGCGTCAGGACGTCAGAAGTAATGCAGCGTGATGAATTCCGCCGCACAGACCGGGAGCGGTCCGTCGGGCCGCTGCGCTTCGATCGAGACCGACCATGTGACCTGCACGCCGCCTCGCGCCGCGTCGGCCGCTTCCTTCACCGCGAACGACGCGCGCACGCGCGCGCCGACCGGCACCGGCTTCAGGAACCGCACGCGGTTCAGCCCGTAGTTCACGCCCATCTTCTGTTCGAAGCGCATCGCGTCGATCATCAGCGCCGGAATCAGCGACAGCGTCAGAAACCCATGCGCGATCGGGCCGCCGAACGGCGACTCGCGTCGCGCGCGCTCGGGGTCGACGTGGATCCATTGATGATCGCCGGTCGCGTCGGCGAAACCGTCGACGCGTCGCTGGTCGATCTCGATCCAGCCGCTCACGAGCGGCGCTTCGCCGACCCGCGCGCGCAGCGCCTGCGCCGACGCGATCAGCGGCAACGTGACGTCGGTCATCCCCGCTCGCCTCCCGGATGACGCAGCCCGAAGATCACCTTCGAGCGCACCGTGATCACGGTCTCGCCGCTGCCGTTCACACCGATCCATTCCGTCGACACGATGCCGCGATCGGGCTTGCTCGCCGACACGCGCTTGTCGAGGATCTTCTGATGCATCGTGATCGTGTCGCCGGCGCGTACGGGCTTGATCCAGCGGATCTCGTCGATGCCGGGCGAACCCATGCTGGTCGAATCGGTGCCGAGATGTCGGACGAGCAGGCCCATGAAGACCGAACACGTATGCCAGCCGCTCGCGACGAGGCCGCCGAACGGCGAAGCCTGGGCGGCCGTTTCGTCGACGTGGAACGGCTGCGGATCGTAGCGCGAGGCGAATGTCTTGATGTCGTCGGCTTCGAACGTGTAGCGGCCGATTTCGACGGTACTGCCGACTTCGAGATCTTCGTAGCTGATGCCCACTGCGGGTCTCCTGGTGATTGGCGCGCCCGGCGCGCCGACGTCATGCCGCGTCGGTCTGCGCGAAGTCGGGCAGCGCCGCGATGCGCGCAAGATGATGATCGGTATCGCCGAGCGTCGTTTCGATGATCGACAGCCGCTTGAACAGATGCGCCGCCGCCACTTCGTTCGTCACGCCCATCCCGCCATGCAGCTGAACGGCCTGCTGGCCGACGAAGCGCGCGGCCGCGCCGGCACGCGCCTTCGCGGCCGAGATGGCCTTGCGTCGCGCATCGGCATCGCTGCTCGCATAACGCACGGCCGCGAGATAAGTGAGCGAACGCGCCTGCTCCGCGTGGATCAGCATGTCGACCATCCGGTGCTGCAACACCTGGAAACGCGCGATCGGCATGCCGAACTGTTCGCGCGTCTTCGTGTAGTCGACCGTCGCACGGTTGAGCTCGTCGAGCGCGCCGACCGCTTCCGCACACAGCAGGAACGTCGCGTAATCGGCGATCTGCTCGAGTGCGGCCGCGTCGCGCGCGCCGCCCGTCAGCCGCCGCGCAGGCGTATCGTCGAATACGATCGTCGCTGCACGCTGGCCGTCGATGGTCCGATAGTCGACGACTTTCGCGCCGGCCGTCTCGCGGTCGACGACGAACAGCGCAATCGCGCCGTCGTCGAGACGCGCGGGAACGATCCACGCATGCGCCTGCGCACCGTGCTGCACGACCGACTTCGTGCCGGACAGCCGTACCGTGCCGCCCTGCTCGTGCGCGCGCGTCGCGAGCTCGAACAGGTCGTAGCGTGCATGCGGCTCGTGAAATGCCACGGCAAGACGCTTGCGGCCCTGCGCGACCGCTTCCAGCAGCGCCGCGTCGTCGCCGGTGCCGGAACCTGCGATGCGCAGCGCTTCGACGCCGACCGCGGTCGCCCAGTAAGGCTCGACCACGAGCGCACGCCCAAGCTCCTGCATCGCGACCAGCATATCGACTGCGCCGCCGCCGAAGCCGCCTTGCGCCTCGGGCACCGGCAACGCGGTCAGCCCGAGTTCCGCGAATGCCTGCCATTGCGTTTCCGACACGCCCGCGTCGCTGCGCACGATCGCCTGACGCGCATCGAAGCCGTACTGCTCGCCGAGATAACGGCGAAGCGCCTCGGCGAACTGCTGCTGCTCATCGGTAAAGGTGAAATCCATCGTTGTCTCCGATCGCGTGAGCCCGGCTCAGAGCCCGAGAATCATCTGCGCGATGATGTTTTTCTGAATTTCGTTCGAGCCGCCGTAGATCGACGTCTTCCGGTAATTGAAGTAGTACGCGGCAAGCGGCGCCGCGTCATCGTCGTTCGCAATGCTGTGCTCGCGCTCGCCTTCGAGAAACGGCACGTCGAACGGCGCGGCAAGCGGTCCGATCGCTTCGAACATGAGCTCGGTAAGCGCCTGCTGCACCTCGGTGCCCTTGATCTTCAGCATCGACGCTTCCGGCCCCGGCCCCTTGCCGCTCGTCTCGCGGCTCACGACGCGCAGCACCGTGACCTCGAGGGCCATCAACTCGACTTCGAGCGCCGCGACCTTCGCGGCGAACACCGGATCGGCGAGCAGCGGCTTGCCGTTCTTGCGCTGGTTCGATGCGATGCGCTTGAGGAACGCGAGTTCGCGCTTCGATGCGCCGACGCGCGCGATCCCCGTACGCTCGTGGCCGAGCAGGTATTTCGCGTAGGTCCAGCCGCGGTTCTCGTCGCCGACGAGATTCTCGACCGGCACCTTGACGTCCTCGAAGAACACCTCGTTGACTTCGTGATCTTCGTCGAGCGTGATGATGGGCCGCACCGTGATGCCGGGGGTCTTCATGTCGATCAGCAGGAACGAAATGCCTTCCTGCTTTTTCGCGGACGGATCGGTGCGCACGAGGCAGAACATCATGTCCGCATACTGGCCGAGCGTCGTCCACGTTTTCTGGCCGTTCACGACGTAATGATCGCCGCGACGTTCGGCGCGCGTGCGCAGCGACGCGAGATCCGACCCGGAACCCGGCTCCGAGTAGCCCTGGCACCACCAGTCGGTGCCGTCGAGGATGCGCGGCAGGTAATGGCGCTTCTGCGCCTCGCTGCCGTATTTCATCAGCACGGGCGCGACCATCGATACGCCGAACGGCAGCACGGTCGGCGCACCGATGCGCGCACACTCTTCATCCCAGATGTGTCGCTGCGTCGCGTTCCAGCCCGGCCCGCCGTATTCGGCCGGCCATGAGGGCGCGGACCAGCCGCGCCGACCGAGAATGCGGTGCCAGCTCGCGTAGTCTTCGCGATCGAGTCGTTTGTGATCGAGAACCTTCGCGCGCAGCGTTCGAGGCAGGTTCGCCTCGAGCCACGCGCGGATGTCGGCGCGGAACGCGTCGTCGGCGGGGGAATAATCCAGATCCATGCGCAGTGTCTCCTGTCGCCAGCGCGCGTACCGGAGGCGGCACTGCGCTGGCCCATGCTTCGCGATCCACCCGATGCGGCGATACGCGCCGACCGGGCCCGGGCAAGGCTTGCCGCGGCCGTCCGGCCGGGCAAGGACACACTGCGTACGTTATTGCAGCGGTTCTTTCAGCGCGGCAGGAATCGGCAGCGGCATCACATCGATGCCTTCTTCGACCAAGGCTTGCGCATCTTCCGGCGTCGTGACGCCACGAATGCTGCGCGCCGGCGCTTCGTTGTAATGGATGCGCCGCGCTTCCTCGGCGAAGCGCTCGCCCACGTTCTCGGTCTTCGCCAGCACCTCGCGCAACGCACGCATCACCTGCGCCTGCAGCGCACGCGGATCGACCGGCTGCGCCTGCGTCGCCCCCGACAGATTCAGGCGCGGCGCGGACGGCATACGGCTGACCTCGGTCGTCCCGCAGACCGGACATTCGACCAGCTTGCGGGACAACTGCGATTCGAATTCATCGGCCGAAGCGAACCAGCCTTCGAACCGATGACCATGCGGGCACTGTAAATCGAGGACCTTCATGCTGAATCAGGGCGTCTGACGAGTGTAGCGCAAAAAACGGTTTTGTGAACGGTCGTGCTAAATCACGATCGGGCGCGTGATGACGCGCATGTGACCGGATTGTAACGCGCCGCTCCGCGCGCCGCTGACGCTGCGTTCAAGGCGTCAGAACGGGGCCGAGCGGCCATGTGCCGGACAGCACGCGGTCCAGCCACATCGTGCCGATGATCGTTTTCACGTCGCTGATCTGGCCCGTGCGCACCCATTCGAGCAGGTCGGGCAGCGTCGCCGTGAAGGTTTCGAGGAATTCGCCGTCGTCGAGCTTGCGCTCGCCGGCGGTGAGCCCGCGCGCGAGATACAGGTCGATGAATTCGGTCGAGTAGGAAATGATCGGATGAATCCGCGTGAGGAACACGTATTCGCGGGCCGTATAGCCCGTTTCCTCGCGCAGTTCGCGTACGGCGCACGCGAGTGCGCCTTCGTCCGGATCGAGCTTGCCGGCCGGAAATTCGGCCATCACCTTGCCGATCGGGTAGCGGTACTGGCTTTCCATCAGCACGCGGCCGTCGTCGAACAGCGGGATCACCATCACCGCGCCCGGGTGCTGGACGTATTCGCGCGTTGCGCGCTTGCCGTCGGGCAGACTGACGGTATCGCGCTTCAGTTTCAGGAACGCGCCTTCGAAAATCGATTCGCTTTCGAGGCAGGTTTCGGTGAGTGCGGCGTCGTGATTGGGCAATTCGGCCATCGGCGGCTCCGTGATGAGGCGTGACGACGAAGGGCCGGCACGCCGGAAACGTGCTTGCGCCGGCCGTCATGCGAACCGGGCGCAAGGACTGCGCCCGGCCGCACGCGTGTGCGAAGCCGCGACGAGCGCGGCCGGGACGTTGTCAGCGTCGTTTGACGAGATACTGGAACGTGAAGCCGGGAAACGCGAACACGACGAACAGACTGAACGTGATCGCGTAAAACTGCCAGCCTTGTTCGAAGCGGTTGCCGGCGCGCGATTCGAGCCAGAAGCCGAGCGCGCCGACAACGAAATACAGCACGATCAGTTCGCCGATCCGGATCCACGCGCCCTTCTTCGCCGCGCCGATCGGCACGACGGCGAACAGACGCTGGTTCAGAAACGGCAGGTTGGCGCCCGCGAGCGCCAACAGCACGATAAACCAGCCCGCGGCCGACATTACAGCGTCGGCAGAGAGTGACGGAGTGCGTCCAGGCACACCGTCAGCAGCGGGCTCGGGATCAGGCCGAGCACGACGATCGCGATGCCGTTGAGCACCAGGATCGTGCGCTTGCAGAAATCGCCGGCGATCGGTGTCGAGTCTTGCGGTGCGTCGAAGTAGATCAGCTTGACGATGCGCAGGTAGTAGAACGCGCCGAACAGCGACGTGATCACGGCCAGCACGGCCAGCCACGTGAGGCCCGCGTTGACGGTCGCCTCGAGCACCGCGAGCTTCGCGTAGAAGCCGACGGTCGGCGGAATGCCGGCCAGCGAGAACATCATCACCATCATCACGAACGCGAACACCGGGCTGCGCTTGTTGAGGCCCTTGAAGTCGTCGATCGTTTCCGCTTCGAAGTCGCGGCGCGCGAGCAGCATCACCACGCCGAACGAGCCGAGCGTCGTGATCAGATAGACGATCGCGTAGAACATCGCCGAGCTGTACGCGTTTGCCGGTGCGGCCGCGTCGCCCTTCACGATGCCGGCGAGCAGGCCGAGCAGCACGAAGCCCATGTTCGAGATCGCCGAGTACGCGAGCATCCGCTTGATGTTGCGCTGGACGATACCGGTGATGTTGCCGACGATCAGCGACAGCGCGGCGAGGATCACGAGCGCGGTCTGCCAGTTCTGCGCGAGCGGCAGCAGGCCCATCACCAGGAAACGCAGCCCCCAGGCGAACGCCGCGACCTTCGGACCGCCGCCGACGAACAGCGTCATCGCGGTCGGCGCGCCCTGATAGACGTCCGGCACCCACATGTGGAACGGCACGGCGCCGAGCTTGAACGCGATACCGGCCACGATGAAGATCACGCCGAACATCAGCACCGCGTCTTCGGTGCCGCCGCTGCTCACGGCCTTGTACACGTCGGCGAGATCGAGCGAGCCGCCCGTCGCGCCGTACAGCATCGAGATCCCGTACAGCACGAAGCCCGAAGCGAGCGCGCCCAGCACGTAGTACTTCATCGCGGCTTCGCTCGACACCGCACCGTCGCGACGCAGTGCGATCACCGCGTACAGCGACAGCGACATCAGCTCGAGGCCGAGGTACAGCGTCAGGAAGTTGTTGCCCGAGATCATCACGAGCTGACCGAGCAGCGAGAACATGCCGAGCAGGAACACGTCGCCGCGGAACATGTCGCGATCTTCGAGGTACTTGCGCGAATAGATCAGCGACACGGCGAAACCGAGCGACACGACCGCCTTCATCGCGCTCGCGAACGCATCGACGACGACCATCCGCGAGAAGAAGTAGTAATGCTGCGGATCGAGCGCCTGCACCGCAAACCAGACGCCGGCGACCACCGACGAGACCACCGCGATCAGATACGTGAGGCGGCGGCCGGATGCACCGGTAAAGGTGTCGTTCAGCCAAGCGACGATGATGGCGGCCATCACCAGCGCGTCAGGCAACAGGACATTCATAGGAGCGTTCATGATCTTGATTTCCTCCGCTCGCGATTACTGGGCCAGCGGCAGCTTCGACTGCGCGACATGGGAGAGGAGGTTTTCCACGGAAACGTGCATCACGTCGGTGAAGGGCTTCGGATACAGGCCCATCAGCAGCGTGAACGCGGCAAGCACGGCGAGCATCAGGAATTCGCGGCGGCCGATGTCCTTCAGCTTCGCGACGTGATCGTTCGCGACCGCGCCGAAGTAGACGCGCTTGTACATCCACAGCGTGTAGGCCGCGCCGAGGATCAGCGTGAACGCCGCGCCGAAGGCGATCCAGAAGTTGTACTGGACGGCCGCGAGAATCACCATGAACTCGCCGACGAAACCGGACGTGCCCGGCAGGCCGCAGTTCGCCATCGAGAACAGCATCGCGAACGCCGCGAACTTCGGCATCACGTTGACGACGCCGCCGTAGTCGGCGATCTGGCGCGAGTGCACGCGGTCGTACAGCACGCCGATGCAGAGGAACATCGCGCCCGACACGAAACCGTGCGAGATCATCTGCACGATCGCGCCTTCGACGCCGAGCTGGTTGAAGATGAAGAAGCCGAGCGTCACGAAGCCCATGTGCGCGATCGACGAATAAGCGACGAGCTTCTTCATGTCGGCCTGCACCATCGCGACGAGGCCGATGTAGATCACCGCGATCAGCGACAGCGTGATCACGACCGGTGCGAGGAAGTGGCTTGCGTCAGGCGTGATCGGCAGCGAGAAACGCAGGAAACCGTATGCGCCGAGCTTCAGCATGATCGCCGCCAGCACGACCGAGCCGCCCGTCGGCGCTTCCACGTGCGCATCCGGCAGCCAGGTGTGGACCGGCCACATCGGCACCTTCACCGCGAACGCGAGGAAGAAGGCGATGAACAGCAGGATCTGCGGCGTCATGGCGATCTTCGCGTTCTGCCACGTCGCGAGGTCGAACGAGTGCGTCTCGGTGTACAGGTAGATCAGCGCGACCAGCATCAGCAGCGAGCCGGCCAGCGTGTACAGGAAGAACTTGAACGCCGCGTACACGCGGTTCGGGCCGCCCCACACGCCGATGATGATGTACATCGGGATCAGCGTCGCCTCGAAGAACACGTAGAACAGCAGGCCGTCGGCCGCCGAGAACACGCCGATCATGATCCCGGACAGGATCAGGAACGCGGCGAGGTACTGCGCGACGTTCTCGGTGATCACTTCCCACGCAGCGATCACGACGATCACCGTGATCAGCGCGGTCAGCACCACGAACCACATCGAGATGCCGTCGACGCCGAGGTGATACGAGATCTGGAAGCGTTCGATCCACGTCGATTGCTCGACGAACTGCAGCGCAGCGGTGCTCGCATCGAAGCCCGTGATCAGCGGGATCGTGACGGCGAGACCGAGCAGCGAGCCGATCAGCGCGATCCAGCGTGCCGGCCCCGGGTTCTTGTCGTTACCGACCGCGAGCACGAGGAGGCCGAAAACGATCGGCAGCCAGATCGCGGTACTGAGAATCGGAAAAGCGTGCATTAGTTGTCCCCCCGCCTTATTTGCCGCCGAGCGTTACAAACAGGGTCAGGAGCCCCAGCATGCCGATGATCATGGCGAACGCGTAGTGATAGATGTAACCGGATTGGAGGAAGCGGATCACGCTGGCGAACCAGCCGATGAACTTGGCGCTGCCGTTGACGAGGCCGTCGATCACCACGACGTCGCCCTCCTTCCACAGGCCGCGGCCGATCGCCACCGAACCGCGGGCGAACACCACTTCGTTGATCTTGTCCATGTAGTACTTGTTATCCAGCAGCGTATAGATCGGACCGAACGCGCGGCGGATCGACGCCGGCAGATCCGGACGCTTCAGATACAGGAACCATGCGACGACGACACCGGCCAGCGCCAGCCACACCGGCAGGCCCGACACGGAATGCAGGCCCATGCCGACCCAGCCGTGGAACTCCTCGGCCATCTCGGCCAGCGCCGGATGGTTTTCGCCGATGAAGATCACCTTGTCGAACGCGACGCCGTGCTGGAAGAAATCGCCGAACAGCATCGGGCCGATCGCGATCGCACCGATGATCACCGACGGGATCGCCAGCAGGACCAGCGGCACCCAGACGACCCACGGGGTCTCGTGCGGCTCGTGCGCGTGATCGTCATGACCGTGGCCATGGCCGTGATCGTCGTGGCCATGCGCGGCCGCCATGCCCATCGGCGACTCGGGATGCTTCGGATGGCGGAAGCGCTCTTCGCCGTGGAACACGAGGAAGTACATGCGGAACGAGTACAGCGCCGTGACGAACACGCTCGCGACGACCGCGAAGTACGCGAAGCCCGAACCCGGCAGGTGCGACAGCTTCACCGCGTCGATGATCGAGTCCTTCGAGTAGAAGCCCGAGAAGAACGGCGTACCGATCAGCGCAAGCGAACCGATCAGCGACGTGATCCAGGTGATCGGCATGTACTTGCGCAGGCCGCCCATGTTGCGCATGTCCTGATCGTGATGCATGCCGATGATCACCGAGCCGGCGCCGAGGAACAGCAGCGCCTTGAAGAACGCGTGCGTCATCAGGTGGAACACCGCCACCGGATAGGCGGACACGCCGAGCGCGACCGTCATGTAGCCGAGCTGCGACAGCGTCGAGTAAGCGACGACACGCTTGATGTCGTTCTGGACGATCCCGAGGAAGCCCATGAACAGCGCCGTGATCGCGCCGATCACCGTGATGAACGACAGCGCGGTATCCGACAGCTCGAACAGCGGCGACATGCGCGACACCATGAAGATGCCGGCCGTCACCATCGTCGCCGCGTGAATCAGCGCGGAGATCGGCGTCGGGCCTTCCATCGAGTCGGGCAGCCAGACGTGCAGCGGGAACTGCGCCGACTTGCCCATCGCGCCGATGAACAGGCAGATGCAGGCGACCGTCAGCAGGCCCCAGTCGGTGCCCGGGAAATGCAGGCTCGCGAGTTCCGCGCGCTTCGCGAACACTTCGCCGTAGTTCATCGAGCCGGCGAACGCGAGCAGCAGGCCGATGCCGAGCAGGAAGCCGAAGTCGCCCACGCGGTTCACGAGGAACGCCTTCATGTTCGCGTAGATCGCGCTCTCACGCGTGAAGTAGAAGCCGATCAGCAGGTACGACACCAGACCCACCGCTTCCCAGCCGAAGAACAGCTGCAGGAAGTTGTTGCTCATCACGAGCATCAGCATCGAGAACGTGAACAGCGAGATGTACGAGAAGAAGCGCTGGTAGCCGTCCTCTTCCGACATGTAGCCGATCGTGTAAATGTGCACCATCAGCGACACGAAGGTCACGACGACCATCATCATCGCCGTCAGCGAATCGACGAGGAAGCCGACTTCGAGCTTCAGCGAACCGACGTGCATCCATTCGTAGACGGTCGCGTTGAAGCTTGCGCCGCCCATCACGTCGACGAAGACTTTCGCCGACAGCAGGAACGCGATCAATACGCCGAGGATCGTGATCCGGTGTGCGCCCTTGCGCCCGACTGCGTTCCCGAACAGCCCCGCAATCAGCGAGCCGGCCAGCGGAGCGAGCGGAATCGCCAGCAGCAGGTTTTCATTGAGTGTCGTTGACATAACAGCGTTGCCTGAAATTAACCTTTGAGCTGATCGAGATCCTCGACATTGATCGTGTCGAGCTTACGGAACAGGGTCACCAGAATCGCGAGACCGATCGCGGCTTCCGCTGCGGCGACGGTCAGCACGAAGAACACGAAGATCTGGCCGTGCACGTCGCCGAGGTAGTGCGAGAACGCGACGAAGTTGGTGTTCACCGCGAGCAACATCAGTTCGATCGCCATCAGGATGATGATGATGTTGCGGCGGTTCAGGAAAATCCCGACGATCGCGATCGCGAACAGGATCGCGCCGAGCACGAGGTAGTGAGCAAGAGTCAACATGGTTTTCTTTTCCTCCGCTTAGCCGTTCGCGCCCGTACCGGCTTCGCTCTGCGCCGTTTCCGGCTGCGGCTTGTCCGCTTCCATCTTCACGAGGCGCACGCGATCGTCGCGACGCACCTTGACCTGATCCGACACGCGCTGGCGCTTGCTGTCCTTGCCCTTGTGCGAGGTCAGCCCGATCGCGGCGATGATCGCGACCAGCAGCACGAGGCCGGCGATTTCGAACGCGAAGATGTAGTCCGTGTAGATCACCTTGCCGATCAGGCGCGTGTTCGACCAGCCTTCGGTCGCACCCGACGTCATCGCGTGCACGGCATGCGTGTCGCCGTAGCCGCGCCACAGGATCAGCGCCGTTTCGATCACGATGATCGCGCCGACGACGGTCGCCATCGGCACGAAGCGCTTGAAGTCGCGTCGCAGGAAGTCGATGTTGATGTCCAGCATCATCACGACGAACAGGAACAGCACCATCACGGCGCCCACGTAGACCAGCACCAGCAGGATCGCGAGGAACTCCGCTTCGAGCAGCATCCAGATCGCGGCGGCGTTGAAGAACGCCAGCACAAGGAAAAGCGCAGACGCCACCGGGTTGCGCGAAGTGATCACCTTCAGCCCTGATACCACCAGGAGCAGCGCGAAGATGTAGAACAGTACGGTCGTGAATTCCATGATTACCGGTTCATCGTTAGGCCATAGTCAGGCGCGGCTTGCGGGACGCTCTCGCGTGCCGCACCCGTCGCGGCGGCACAGCCCGTACATCGCCGATGCGCGGGCCGGCACTGCAAACACAATCAACGATACGGCGCGTCGGCAGCCTTCGCCGCGGCGATGTCCTTCTCGTAGCGATCGCCCACCGCGAGCAGCATTTCCTTCGTGAAATACAGGTCGCCGCGCTTTTCGCCGTGGTACTCGAGAATCTGCGTCTCGACGATCGAATCGACCGGGCAGCTTTCTTCGCAGAAACCGCAGAAGATGCACTTGGTCAGGTCGATGTCGTAGCGCGTCGTGCGGCGCGTGTTGTCCGCGCGCGTTTCCGATTCGATCGTGATGGCGAGCGCCGGGCACACGGCCTCGCACAGCTTGCATGCGATGCAGCGCTCTTCGCCGTTCTCGTAGCGGCGCAGCGCGTGCAGCCCGCGAAAACGCGGCGAAATCGGCGTCTTCTCTTCCGGGAACTGCACGGTGAACTTGCGCCGGAACGTGTAACGGCCGGTCAGCGCGAGCCCCTTCAGCAGTTCGGTCAGGAAGAAGGTCTTAAAGAAGTGTTGGATTGCCGTCATGATTTCGTCCGATTACTTCACCCAGATGTTGAGCGGCGACATCATCCAGAAGCCGACCACGACCACCCAGATCACCGTGACGGGCAGGAACACCTTCCAGCCGAGGCGCATGATCTGGTCGTAACGGAAGCGCGGGAACGTCGCGCGCACCCAGATGAACACCGACAGCAGCGCGAATACCTTCAACACCAGCCAGAAGATGCCCGGGATGAACGACAGGAATTCGAACGGTGCATCCCAGCCGCCGAGGAACAGCGTCGCGGCCAGTGCCGAGATCACGATCATGTTGATGTACTCGGCGAGGAAGAACAGCGCGAACGCCATGCCCGAGTAGTCGATCATGTGACCGGCGACGATTTCCGACTCCCCTTCCACCACGTCGAACGGGTGACGGTTCGTTTCGGCGATGCCCGAGATGAAGTAGACGACGAAGGCCGGCAGCAGCGGCAGCCAGTTCCACGACAGGAAGTTCACGCCGTGGCCGGCGAAGAAGCCGTGCTGCTGCGAATTGACGATTTCCGAGAGGTTCAGGCTGCCGGCCGTCATCAGCACGAGCACGAGCGCGAAGCCCATCGAGATTTCGTACGACACCATCTGGGCCGCGGCGCGCATCGCGCCGAGGAACGCGTACTTCGAGTTCGACGCCCAGCCGGCGAGAATCACCGCGTACACGCCGATCGACGAGATCGCCATCGCGTAGAGCAGGCCCGCGTTCACGTTCGCGAGCACCGCTTCGGCCTGGAACGGGATCACCGCCCACACCGCGAACGCCGGCACGACGGTCATGATCGGCGCGATCAGGTACAGCCAGCGGCTGGCGGCGGTCGGCTGAATCACCTCCTTCAGCAGCAGCTTCAGCACGTCGGCGATCGGCTGCAGCAGGCCGGCCGGGCCGACGCGGTTCGGGCCGAGACGCACGTGCATCCAGCCGATCAGCTTGCGCTCCCACAGAATCAGGTACGCGACGCACAGCAGGATCACGACGGCGACGACGAGGATGCGCACGAGCGCCCACACCGTCGGCCATGCGACGCCGAGAAGCTGGGCTCCGCCCGCGTTGATCGTATCGAACAAGCTCATTTACGCCTTCTCCACCACCAGTTCACCGGACAGGCTGCCGAGCGCTGCGCCGGCAGGCGTCGCCGCCGACACGCGAACGACCGTCTCCGCAAGATTCGCGTCGCGCACGGCCGGCAACTGCACCGCACGCTCGCCCTGGCGCACGCGCACCGCGTCGCCTTCCTTCAAGCCCAGCTTGTCGAACAGCGCGGCCGGCAGGCCGACGGTGTTCGCCGCCTTCGCGGCCGCCGTCAGGTGCAGCGCACCCGCACGGCGCACGAGTGCGTCGGCGTGATAGATCGGCACGTCGGCGAGGCGCTCGAGGCTGCCGTTCGCGGCCTTCGCCGCGACGCGCGCCGGCGCGACCGACGTCTGGTTCGACAGACGGCTCGCGACGCCTGCTTCGCCAAGTGCGGCGAGGCGCACTTCTTCCGCCGTTTCGTATTCGAAGTTCGGCAGGCCGAGCAGGCTGCCGAGCACGCGCAGCACCTTCCACGCCGGACGCGTTTCGCCGAGCGGACGCACGACGCCGTTGAAGCTCTGCACGGTGCCTTCCGCGTTGACGAACGTGCCGGCCGTTTCGGTGAACGGCGCGATCGGCAGCAGCACGTCCGCATAGTCGAGACCGTGCTTGAACGGCGACATCACGACGACCATCTCGGCCTGGTTCAGCGCGGCGAGCGCCTGCACCGGATCGGCCGTGTCGAATTCCGGCTCGACGTTCAGCAGCACGTAGCCCTTGCGCGGCTGCGCGAACGCTTCGCGCGCATTCAGCCCGCCGTGGCCCGGCAGTGCGCCGACGACGTGCGCGCCGACCGTGTTCGCCGCTTCGGTCAGGAAGCCGAAGGTTGCGCCGGTGTTGTCGGCGATCCACTGCGCGACGGCGTGCAGCGTCGCGAATTCCGGATGACGGACGGCCGCGTTGCCGAGCAGCAGCACGCGACGCTCGCCGTTCGCGAGCGACTGTGCGACAGCCTGCGCGGCCGCCGACGCCGTGACGCCCGCGAGCGTGTCCGGCAGCGCGACGCTGCGCAGTTGCGCGACCGCCGCGGCGATGCCGGCGAGTTCGTCGAGCCAGGCGGACGGCGCGGCGACGATGCGCTGCGCGGTCGGGATCAGGGCGTCGTCGCCGGTCGCGTGCAGGAAATGCACCTTCGCGCCGTTCTTCGCGGCCTGACGCAGGCGCGCTGCGAACAGCGGGTGATCGCGGCGCAGATCCGAACCGACGACGAACGCGGCGTTCACGATCGACAGATCGGCGATCGGCATGCCGAGCCACGGCGCGCCGTCGACGGGCGCCGAGAAATCGAGCTGACGCAGACGGAAATCGACGTTCGGCGTCTTCAGTTCGTCTGCGAGCTGTTTCAGCAGGAACAGTTCTTCAGCCGTGCTGTGCGCGCTCGACAGCATCGCCAGCGCGTTCGCGCCGTGATCGGCCGCGATGCCCTTCAGGCCCTTCGCGACGTACTCGAGCGCGGTCTGCCAGTCGGTCTCGATCCACTGGCCGCCCTGCTTGAGCATCGGCTTGGTCAGGCGCTCTTCGCTGTTCAGGCCTTCGTACGAGAAACGATCCTTGTCCGAGATCCAGCACTCGTTGATCGCTTCGTTCTCGAACGGCAGCACGCGCATCACGCGGTTGTTCTTCACCTGCACGACGAGGTTCGCGCCGACGGAATCGTGCGGGCTCACCGACTTGCGGCGCGACAGTTCCCAGGTACGCGCGCTGTAGCGGAACGGCTTGCTGGTCAGCGCGCCGACCGGGCACAGGTCGATCATGTTGCCCGACAGCTCGGAATCGACGGTCTTGCCGACGAAGGTCGTGATTTCCGAATGTTCGCCGCGGCCGAGCATGCCGAACTCCATCACGCCGGCGATTTCCTGGCCGAAGCGGACGCAGCGCGTGCAGTGAATGCAGCGCGACATCTCTTCCATCGAGATCAGCGGGCCCACGTTCTTGTGGAACACCACGCGCTTCTCTTCCGAGTAGCGCGACGACGACTTGCCGTAGCCGACCGCGAGATCCTGCAGCTGGCATTCGCCGCCCTGATCGCAGATCGGGCAGTCGAGCGGGTGGTTGATGAGGAGGAATTCCATCACCGACTGCTGCGCCTTCACGGCCTTGTCGGACTGCGTGCGCACGATCATGCCGGCCGACACGGGCGTCGCGCAGGCAGGCACGGCCTTCGGCATCTTCTCGACTTCGACGAGACACATCCGGCAGTTGGCCGCGACCGACAGTTTCTTGTGATAGCAGAAGTGAGGAATGTACGTATCCGCCTTGTGCGCAGCCTGGATCACCATGCTGCCTTCGGGCACCTCGACCTTCTTGCCGTCTATTTCAAGTTCAACCATGATGGTGAATGGTCCTTAACCTATTTCCGCCCGTTCGCGCATTCGCCCGACCGTGCGCTCAAATTCCGCAACCGGTTTCGCGTCAGGCCGCCGCCGCGTGCGCGTGACCGCCGACCATGCAGCGCTTGTGCTCGACGTGGTACGCGAATTCGTCCCAGTAGTGCTTGAGCATCCCGCGCACCGGCATCGCAGCCGCGTCGCCCAGCGCGCAGATCGTGCGCCCCATGATGTTCTCGGCGACCGAATTGAGCAGATCCAGGTCTTCCTGGCGGCCTTCGCCGTGCTCGATGCGGTTGACGACGCGATACAGCCAGCCGGTACCTTCGCGGCACGGCGTGCACTGACCGCACGATTCCTCGTAGTAGAAGTACGACAGGCGCAGCAGCGAGCGCACCATGCAGCGCGTCTCGTCCATCACGATTACCGCGCCCGAACCGAGCATCGAGCCGACCTTCGCGATCGAGTCGTAGTCCATGTCGGTCTGCATCATGATGTCGCCCGGCACCACCGGTGCGGACGAGCCGCCCGGAATCACGGCCTTGATCTTCTTGCCGCCGCGCATCCCGCCGGCGAGCTCCATCAGCGTCGCGAACGGCGTGCCGAGCGGCACTTCATAGTTGCCCGGACGCTCGACGTCGCCCGACACCGAGAAAATCTTCGTGCCGCCGTTGTTCGGCTTGCCGAGCTCGAGATAATTCTGCGGGCCGACGGCGAGCAGGAACGGCACCGCGGCGAACGTCTCGGTGTTGTTGATCGTGGTCGGCTTGCCGTACACGCCGAAGCTCGCCGGGAACGGCGGCTTGAAGCGCGGCTGGCCCTTCTTGCCTTCGAGCGATTCGAGCAGCGCCGTTTCCTCGCCGCAGATGTACGCGCCGTAGCCGTGGTGCGCATGGAGCTGGAACGAGAATTCCGAGCCCATGATGTTGTCGCCGAGGAAACCGGCCGCGCGTGCCTCTTCCAGCGCCGCCTCGAAGCGTCGATACACTTCGAAGATCTCGCCGTGGATGTAGTTGTAGCCGACCGTGATGCCCATCGCGTAGGCGCCGATGGCCATCCCTTCGATCAGCGCATGCGGATTCCAGCGCAGGATGTCGCGATCCTTGAACGTGCCCGGCTCGCCTTCGTCCGAGTTGCAGACGAGGTACTTCTGCCCCGGGAACTGACGCGGCATGAAGCTCCACTTCAGGCCGGTCGGGAAGCCCGCACCGCCGCGGCCGCGCAGGCCCGACGCCTTGACGTCGGCGATCACCTGCTCGGGCGGAATCTTTTCTTCGAGAATGCGGCGCAGCTGCTTGTAGCCGCCGCGCGCAACGTAGTCTTCGAGATGCCAGTTCTCGCCGTTCAGACCAGCGAGGATCAGCGGTTTGATGT
Organism: Burkholderia sp. HMSC10F09; assembly: GCF_001806955.1. NCBI lineage: Bacteria > Pseudomonadati > Pseudomonadota > Betaproteobacteria > Burkholderiales > Burkholderiaceae > Burkholderia > Burkholderia sp. HMSC10F09. The sequence continues at coordinate 21,781 of NZ_KV786914.1, read as the reverse complement.
GACGGTCGTGAAGGGACGTCATTTCGAGAGCTCCTCAAGCAGCTGGTCGATCTTCTCGCGGCTCATGAAGCTGCACATTTTGTGATTGTTCACCAGCAGCACCGGCGCGTCGCCGCACGCACCGAAGCACTCGCCTTCCTTCAGCGTGAACTTGCCGTCCGGCGTGGTCTCGCCGAAGTCGATGCCGAGCTTCTGTTTCAGGTAGTCGGCCGTCGCCTCCGCGCCGCCGTGCGGTCCGAGCTGGCACGGCAGGTTCGTGCAGAGCGTGATCTTGTGCTTGCCGACCGGCTTGAGCTCGTACATCGTGTAGAACGTCGCGACTTCCTGCACGGCGACGGCCGGCATGCCGAGATAGTCCGCAACGAACTGCATCAGTTCGGGCGACAGCCAGCCATGCTCTTCCTGAGCGACGGCCAACGCCGACATCACGGCGGACTGCTTCTGATCGGCGGGATACTTCGTCAACGCTCGATCGATTTCCTTCAGGCCTTCAGCTGAGATCATTTTCAGACACGACTCTTTCAATTCCTACCGAACGAACAACCTGCCGCACGGCGTGCGTAGACGGCAGACCTGGCGCTCACTGTTGACAGCTTGCGAAGCCGCGCCGGTTCAGCGCGCATCGCGTGTGACTTACTGCTCGCCGCCCGCTCGCGCAGGCGGCGCAACCATTAGCGATCGATTTCGCCGAACACGATGTCCTGCGTACCGATGATGGTGACGGCGTCGGCGATCATGTGACCGCGCGCCATTTCGTCGAGCGACGCCAGGTGCGCGAAGCCCGGTGCGCGAATCTTGAGACGATACGGCTTGTTGGCACCGTCGGACACGAGATAGATGCCGAACTCGCCCTTCGGATGCTCGACCGCCGCGTACGCTTCGCCTTCCGGCACATGGAAACCTTCGGTGAAGAGCTTGAAGTGGTGAATCAAGTCTTCCATGTTGGTCTTCATGCCGACGCGCGACGGCGGCGCAACCTTGTGATTGTCCGTCATCACGGGGCCCGGATTCTTGCGGAGCCACTCAATACACTGTTTCGCGATGCGGACGGACTGGCGCATTTCCTCGACGCGCACCAGATAGCGGTCGTAGCAATCGCCGTTCACGCCGACCGGCACGTCGAAATCCATGCGGTCGTACACTTCGTACGGCTGCTTCTTGCGCAGATCCCACGCGATGCCCGAGCCGCGCAGCATCGGGCCGGTGAGCCCCATCTGCAGCGCACGTTCCGGGCTCACGACGCCGATGCCGACCAGACGCTGTTTCCAGATCCGGTTGTCGGTCAGCAGCGTTTCGTACTCGTCGATGCACTTCGGGAAGCGCGTGAAGAAGTCGTCGATGAAGTCGAGCACCGAGCCGCTGCGCGCTTCGTTCATCTTCGCGAGCGCCTTCTCGTTGCGGATCTTCGACGCCTTGTATTGCGGCATCGCGTCCGGCAGGTCGCGATAGACGCCGCCCGGACGATAGTACGCCGCGTGCATCCGTGCACCGGACACCGCTTCATACACGTCCATCAGGTCTTCGCGCTCGCGGAAGGCGTACAGGAACACCGCCATCGCGCCGACGTCGAGTGCGTGCGCGCCGATCCACATCAGGTGGTTCAGCACGCGCGTGATTTCGTCGAACAGCACGCGGATATACTGCGCGCGTTCCGGCACCGCGATGCCGAGCAGCTTCTCGATCGCGAGCACGTAGCCGTGCTCGTTGACCATCATCGACACGTAGTCGAGACGGTCCATGTACGGCACGGACTGGATGAAGGTCTTGTTTTCCGCGAGCTTTTCGGTCGCGCGGTGCAGCAGGCCGATATGCGGATCGGCGCGCTGGATGACTTCGCCGTCGAGCTCGAGCACGAGGCGCAGCACGCCGTGCGCTGCCGGGTGCTGCGGGCCGAAGTTGAGCGTGTAGTTCTTGATTTCTGCCATGACGCCCCCTTAATGTTTCAGACCGCCATAGCGATCCTCGCGGATCACGCGCGGCGTGATTTCGCGCGGCTCGATCGTCACCGGCTGGTACACGACGCGCTTCTCTTCCGGGGCGTAACGCATTTCGACGTAGCCCGACACCGGGAAGTCCTTACGGAACGGATGGCCGATGAAGCCGTAGTCGGTAAGGATGCGGCGCAGGTCGGGGTGGCCTTCGAACACGATGCCGTACAGGTCGAACGCCTCGCGCTCGTACCAGTTCGCGGAGTTCCAGATGTCGACGAGCGACGGAACGATCGGCAGATCGTCGTCCGGTGCGAACACGCGCAGGCGCAGACGCCAGTTGTTCGTGACCGACAGCAGATGCGTGACGGCCGCGAAGCGCGGGCCGTCGTAGGCGCCGTCGCCGTAGGTCTGGTAGTCGACGCCGCACAGGTCGATCAGTTGCTCGAAGCGCAGCTTCGGATCGTCGCGCAGCGTCGTCGCGACGTCGAGGTAATCGCTCGCCTTCACGACGAGCGTCAGTTCACCGATCGCTTCGGTAAGGCTCACCACGCGCGCGCCGAGCGCGGCTTCGAGGTTTGCCTTGAGGGTCTCGATTTTGCTTGCCATATTGGGGGACGCTCGGGGCTTATTGACGGGCGATGGTGTTGGTGCGGCGGATCTTCGCCTGAAGCTGGATCACGCCGTAGACCAGCGCCTCGGCCGTCGGCGGGCAGCCCGGCACGTAGACGTCGACCGGCACGATCCGGTCGCAGCCGCGAACCACCGAGTACGAGTAGTGGTAGTAGCCGCCGCCGTTCGCGCACGACCCCATCGAGATCACCCAGCGCGGCTCGGCCATCTGGTCGTACACGCGGCGCAGCGCGGGCGCCATCTTGTTGCACAGCGTGCCGGCGACGATCATCACGTCGGACTGACGCGGACTCGGACGAAACACGACGCCGAACCGGTCCAGATCGTAACGGGCCGCGCCCGCATGCATCATCTCGACGGCGCAACACGCAAGCCCGAACGTCATCGGCCACAGCGAGCCGGTACGCGTCCAGTTGATCAGCTTGTCAGCCGTGGTGGTGACAAACCCTTCCTTCAAGACCCCTTCGATACTCATTTGCTTTCCACTCCAGACAGGCGACCGGGCGCGGCCACCCATGCAAACCGGCGATTAACCCATCACTCCCAGTCGAGGCCGCCTTTCTTCCAGATATAGGCAAAGCCCAGCAGGAATTCGAGCAGAAAAATCATCATTGCGATGAAACCGGGCCAGCCGATGTCGCGGAGCGCGACGCCCCACGGAAACAGGAATGCGGTTTCGAGATCGAAGATGATGAACAGGATGGCGACGAGGTAGTACCGGACGTCGAATTTCATCCGGGCGTCTTCGAAGGCTTCGAAGCCGCACTCGTACGGTGCGTTCTTCTCGACGTCCGGCTTGTTGGGACCCAGGAGCTTGCCGATGCTGACCAGCGCTATACCTAAACCAGTGCCCACGAGAAGGAACAACAAGACGGGGTAATAGGCTGCGAGGTTCAAGGCAATCCTCTATCGGTTGGTTCTGAGCGTCCGGAGAATACCACCATCCGGCGGAAGGGATCATTTCGGAGTGCATGCGATCGCAAGACATCCGAAAGCGCACCCCACAAATGAAAAATGCCAGCCACGAGAAGCGGCTGGCATTGAGTAACTTTGGTGCCGACGGCGAGACTCGAACTCGCACAGCTTTCGCCACTACCCCCTCAAGATAGCGTGTCTACCAATTTCACCACGTCGGCACTGCATGCAACCCGGGCTTGACTGCTGTTACCCGCGAATCGCTTCAAGAATTAAATTCTAACCTGACTTCCAGAATTGTTCAACGCACAAACGGAAAAATTTTAATTTTTTATTTCGGGACGTCCTGGCCCGGCGCGCTCGCCGTCGAGGCGGCCGCAGCGGACGCAGGCGCAGCCGGCGTCGATGCCGCCGAAACAGGTGCCGGTGCGGTCGCCACGCCGCCGAGCACGCCGGCCGACGGCGTCGACTTGTACGAGCCGATGTACGTCAGCGCGAGCGTCGCGACGAAAAAGACCGTCGCCAGCACGGCGGTCGTGCGCGACAGAAAGTTCGCCGAACCGGTCGCGCCGAACAGGCTGCCCGAGGCACCGCTGCCGAAGGCGGCGCCCATGTCGGCGCCCTTGCCGTGCTGCAGCAGCACGAGTCCGATCACACCCAGTGCAGACAGCACTTGCACGACAATAATCAGCGTCTTGAATAACAGCATCACATCCACCCGATTGGATCGGGCGACCGGACTCGCCGGCCGCCGTCATGGTTCAATTCGATCGCCGACCGCTCAACGCGCGGCCCGGCAGATCGCCAGAAAATCTTCCGCCTTCAGCGACGCGCCGCCGATCAGGCCGCCGTCGATGTCCGGCTGTGCGAACAGTTCTTCCGCGTTGTCCGGCTTCACGCTGCCGCCGTACAGCACCGATACGTCGGCCGCACCCTTGGCCGCGAGCCGCGCGCGCAGGAATGCGTGCACGTCCTGCGCCTGCGCGGACGTCGCGCTCTTGCCAGTGCCGATCGCCCACACCGGTTCGTACGCGACGACGATGCGCGCGGCTTCGTCCGCGCTCAACACCGCGAGCACGGCATCGAGCTGCGCGCCGACGACCTGCTCGGTCGCGCCCGATTCGCGCTGCTCGAGCGTCTCGCCGACGCAGACGACGGGCGTCAGCCCCGCGGCGAGTGCGCGCTGCGTCTTCGCCGCGACCGTCTCGTTGCGCTCGCCGTGATACGCGCGGCGCTCCGAGTGGCCGACGATCGCGTAGCACGCGCCGAATTCAGCGACCATCGCCGCCGCGACTTCGCCGGTGAACGCACCCTGCTCGTGTGCCGACACGTCCTGCGCGCCCCACGCGATACGGCCGCCGCCGAGCTGCGCCTGAACCTGCGCGAGATACGGGAACGGCACGCACACGCCGATCGCCGTGTCGGCCGCCACGGCGCCCGCACCCTGCACCACTTCGTTCAGCAACGCCTGGTTGCCGGCCAGCCGGCCGTGCATCTTCCAGTTGCCGATCACCCGCTTTGTTCTCTGTTTCGACATCGTGTCTGTCTCGTCATCGACGTGCCGTGCGAGCCGGCCGTCAGGTTTGATCTGGCGAAGCAAACCCGCAATTTTACTGCGCGCGGCTTGAACCGGTCAAACCGCGCATGTCAAGTCCGGCAGCCGCGGCCGTTACGCGCTCGTACCCCAATCGAGCACGATCTTGCCGATGTGCTCGCTGCTTTCCATCAGCGCATGCGCCTGCGCGGCCTCGGCGGCAGGCAGCACGCGATAGATGACGGGCTTGATGCGGCCGTCCTCGATCAGCGGCCACACGCGCGCCTTGAGCTGCGCCGCGATCTGCGCCTTGAACTCGACGGGCCGCGGACGCAGCGTCGAGCCCGTGATCGTCAGCCGGCGGCGCAGGATCTCGCCGAGATTGACTTCTGCCTTGGCGCCGCCGAGCAGCGCGATGATCACGAGCCGCCCGCCGTCGGCCAGCGCGGAGAGTTCGCGCGGCACGTAGGAGCCCGCGACCATGTCGAGAATCACGTCGACGCCGCGATCGTTGGTCAGCGACTTCACGACTTCGACGAAGTCCTCGGTCTTGTAGTCGATCGCGCGCTCCGCGCCTAGCGCCTCGCACGCACGGCACTTCTCCGCCGTGCCCGCCGTCGCGAACACGCGAAAGCCGAGCGCATGCGCGATCTGGATCGCCGTCACGCCGATGCCGCTCGAACCGCCCTGCACGAGCAGCGTTTCCTGCTCGCCGCCCTCGCCCGCGCCGAGCTGCGCGCGATCGAACACGTTGCTCCACACGGTAAAGAACGTCTCGGGCAGCGACGCCGCTTCGATGTCGGTGAGGCCGCGCGGCACCGGCAGACACTGCAGCAGCGGCACGGTCGCGTATTCGGCATAGCCGCCGCCCGCGAGCAGCGCGCACACGCGGTCGCCGAGCTTCAGCCCGAACGGATTCAACGCGGCGTCGGACAGATCGCCGCCGACGATTTCGCCCGCGATCTCGAGACCCGGCAGATCGGACGCGCCCGGCGGCGGCGCATACGCGCCCTTGCGCTGGAACACGTCGGGCCGGTTCACGCCGGACGCCGCCACCTTGATCAGCACTTCGCCGCGCTGCGGCTCGGGGCGCGGGCGCTCCGTCAACTTCAGCACGTCGGGGGCGCCGAATTCGGTGATTTCGATCGCTTTCATGGTTTCGTCGCTCCTGGATCGGGATCGGATGCGCGTCCGCCGCGCGCGGACGCATGGCCGGCGCTGCTGCGCCGCACAACGATGCTACAGAAAAAACGGCCGGCCCGCTTTCGCGCAGCCGGCCGTTCGTTCGCCGTTCCGCTTACTGCTGCGGCGGCGTATCCGACTGCGCCGCAGCCGCTGCTTCGTTCAGCAGCGCCTTCGCCGACAGACGCACGCGACCCTTCTCGTCCGTCTGGATCACCTTGACCTTCACCTGCTGACCTTCCTTCAGGTAGTCGTTGATGTCCTTCACGCGCTCGTTGACGATTTCCGAGATGTGCAGCAGGCCGTCCTTGCCCGGCAGCAGGTTCACGATCGCGCCGAAATCGAGCAGCTTCAGCACCGTGCCTTCGTACACCTGGCCGACTTCGATCTCGGCCGTGATGTTCTCGATGCGCTTCTTCGCTTCGGCCATGCCTTCGCTGCTCGTGCTCGCGATCGTCACGACGCCGTCGTCGGAGATGTCGATCGTCGTGCCCGTTTCTTCGGTCAGCGCGCGGATCACCGAGCCGCCCTTGCCGATCACGTCGCGGATCTTTTCCGGGTTGATCTTGATCGTGATCATGCGCGGTGCGAATTCGGACAGCTGCGTGTTCGCGCCGGCCACCGCTTCCGTCATCTTGCCGAGGATGTGCATGCGGCCTTCCTTCGCCTGCGCGAGCGCGACCTGCATGATTTCCTTCGTGATGCCCTGGATCTTGATGTCCATCTGCAGCGCCGTCACGCCCTGCGCGGTGCCCGCGACCTTGAAGTCCATGTCGCCGAGGTGATCTTCGTCGCCGAGGATGTCGGTCAGCACCGCGAACTTGTTGCCTTCGAGGATCAGGCCCATCGCGATGCCCGCGACGTGCGCCTTCATCGGCACGCCGGCGTCCATCAGCGCGAGGCAGCCGCCGCACACCGACGCCATCGACGACGAACCGTTCGACTCGGTAATTTCCGACACGACGCGAATCGAGTAGCCGAACTCTTCGGCGCTCGGCAGGCACGCGACGAGCGCGCGCTTCGCGAGGCGGCCGTGACCGATCTCGCGGCGCTTCGGCGAGCCGACGCGGCCCGTTTCGCCGGTCGCGAACGGCGGCATGTTGTAGTGGAGCATGAAGCGCTCGCGGTATTCGCCTTCGAGCGCGTCGATGATCTGCTCGTCACCCTTCGTGCCGAGCGTCGCGACGACGAGCGCCTGCGTCTCGCCGCGCGTGAACAGCGCGGAGCCGTGCGTGCGCGGCAGCACGCCCGTGCGGATCTCGATCGGACGCACCGTGCGCGTGTCGCGGCCGTCGATACGCGGCTCGCCGTTCAGGATCTGGCCGCGGACGATCTTCGCTTCGAGATCGAACAGGATGTTGCCGACCGTGGCCTTGTCGGCCGCGACCGTGCCGGCCGCCAGCGCATCCTCTTCCAGCTTCGCGGACGTCGCTGCGTACACTTCCTTCAGCTTCGCCGAGCGGGCCTGCTTGTCGCGGATCTGGTACGCGGCGAGCAGTTCCGGCTGCGCGATTTCGGTCACGCGGGCGATCAGCGCCTCGTCCTTCGGCGCCGGCTGCCAGTCCCACTCGGGCTTGCCGCCGTCGCGCACGAGTTCGTGGATCGCGTCGATCGCGGTTTGCATCTGCTCGTGGCCGAACACGACCGCGCCGAGCATCACTTCTTCCGACAGTTGATCGGCTTCCGATTCGACCATCAGCACCGCACGCTCGGTGCCGGCGACGACGAGGTCGAGACGCGAGGACTTGAGCTGCTCGCGGGTCGGGTTCAGCACGTACTGGTCGTTCACGTACGCGACGCGCGCAGCACCGACCGGGCCGTTGAACGGCAGGCCGGACACGGCGAGCGCGGCCGATGCGCCGATCAGCGCGGGGATGTCGGCCGGGATTTCCGGGTTCACCGACAGCACGTGGATCACGACCTGCACTTCGTTGTAGAAGCCTTCCGGGAACAGCGGGCGCAGCGGACGGTCGATCAGGCGCGACGTCAGCGTTTCGTGTTCCGACGGACGGCCTTCGCGACGGAAGAAGCCGCCCGGGATCTTGCCGGCCGAATAGGTCTTTTCGATGTAGTCGACGGTCAGCGGGAAGAAGTCCTGGCCCGGCTTCGCCGACTTCGCGCCGACGACGGTCGCGAGCACGACGGTGTCCTCGACGTCGACGATCACCGCGCCGCTCGCCTGGCGCGCGATTTCACCGGTTTCGAGGCGCACCTTGTGCTGGCCCCACTGGAATTCCTTCACGACCTTGTTGAACATGGACATGGTTGCTCCTTTGTATTCATGCATTTCGTTCGCCGCGCCGGTCATCCCGCGCGGCGGCGTCCCGACCGAATCACCCGGAGCAAGGTGTGTTTTTTATGCCATTCCAGCGCGGCGCTCGCAAAGCGGCGCGCTGGAATGACACAAATCCCGACCCCGGTATCGATCGTTGCGGCAGCCCGCCGAGAACGGCCGGACTGCCTGCGGTGCGCGTGACGCTACGCACCGCGCAAAAACAAAATGCCTGCATCAGCGGACTGACACAGGCATCTTGCTGGCGGCAATCGCCCCGCGATTACTTACGCAGACCCAGCTTCTCGATCAGCGCGCGGTAACGGTCGGCATCCTTGCCCTTGAGGTAGTCGAGCAGCTTGCGGCGACGGCTCACCATGCGCAGCAGGCCGCGGCGGCTGTGGTGATCCTTCGCGTGGGTCTTGAAGTGACCCGTCAGTTCGACGATACGTGCGGTCAGCAGTGCGACCTGGACTTCGGGCGAACCCGTGTCGTTGGTACCGCGGGCGAACTGAGCAACGACTTCCGACTTCTTGATATCTGCAACAGACATGTGATTTCCTTTCAAACTAAACAGGCGGACACGGAAGAATGGCCGTGCCGTGACTTACAACCGGCGCGCATTGTAGCACAACTCCGCGTCGCGCCTAAGCGCTTGCGGTCACGGGCGCTTCATCGAGCAGGTCGACGGCGCCTCCGTGCGCGCCGCCGGCACCGCGAGCACGGTCCGGAACCCGTACCCGGAGCCTTCGTTGTCGAAGCGCACGCCCGGCGTGCCCGCCTTGTCCATTTCCATCACGTAAAGGGGCTGGATCAACTGGTGATCCTGCGCGCGCATCCGCGCCGGGTGAAAGCCGTCGTCGAACGACAGCCCCTCCAGCGCACGCGCGACGGCGACGGGGTCGGCCGAGCCCGCACGGTCGATCGCGGCGGCGAGCATTTCGATCATCTCGCTCATGCGCCGCACCGGGTAGTCGTCCTGCGCCGCCGGAAAACGGGCGCGGAACGCGCGGTAGAACGCGTCGGACTTCGCGCCGCCGACGTTCGGATGCCAGTCGGCGACCGCCACCACGCGCGCGACGCCCGCGTCGCCGAGCGCGGCCGGCGCACCGAGACTGTTGCCGTAGAACGTGTAGAACTTCGCGTTCAGCCCCTGCTCGCGCGCCGCCTTCACGAGCAGCGTCAGATCGTTGCCCCAGTTGCCGGTGACGACCGCGTCGGCACCGCTCGCGCGAATCTTCGCGACATACGGCGAAAAGTCCTTGATGCGGCCGATCGGATGGAACTCGTCGCCGACGATGCGCACGTCCGCACGGCGCGCCGCGAGCGTCTGCCGCGCGAGCGCGCTGACGTCGCGCCCGAAGCTGTAGTCCTGGTTCAGCAGGTACACGTTACGCAGCGCCGGGTCGCGCGCCATCACGTCGGCCAGCGCGGCCATCCGCATGCCCGCGTGCGCGTCGAAGCGAAAGTGCCAGAAGCTGCAGCGTGCGCCGGTCAGCGCCGGATCGTCGGCCGAATAGTTCAGGAACAGCATCCGGTTGTCGGGATCGCGTGCATTCTGCTTGTCGAGCGCCGCCACGAGCGCGGCCGCGACGGCCGAGCTGTTGCCCTGCGCCACGAAGCCGATGTGCCGGTCGGCGGCCGCGCGCAGTTGCATCAGCGCCTCTTCGGGGCTGCCCTTGCTGTCGAGTACGACGAGCTCGAGCGGATGCGCGCCGTCGCGCAGCTTCACGCCGCCCGCCGCGTTGACCTGCTCGACGCCGAACCGCAGGTTGCGCTCGACCGCCGCCCCCGCATTCGCGAACGGCCCGGACATCCCTTCGATCAGCGCGATCCGCACCGGCTCGCCGCCCGCGAACGCGGACGCCGCGATCGTCCATCCGGCGCTCCATGCGAGCGCGCAACGCTTCCATCCGTGCATCGGTCTTCCGCCCTTCGATCCGTTCCGAGAAGCGCCGAATCATAGGCCCGCTGCCCGCACGCCGGCAAGCGGTCCGCCGCGTCGCCGATCCGCACCGATTTTTTCCAACGCCGCGCGCCGGCGTGCGCCGTCCGTGATACAACTGGACTGTTTTCCCGTGTACTGGAGAATCCCGATGCGCATTCGCATTCCCGCGCGCCTGCCGGTCCTGCTCGCCTGTGCGGCGGCGCTGCTGGCCGGTTGCGCGCAACCGTGGCAGCAATACCAGGCCGGTCAGGACTCGTCGGCGATCGTCGCCCGCATGGGCCCGCCGCGCGAGATCTACGATCTGCCCGGCGGCGGCAAGCGGCTAATGTGGCCGACGCAGCCGATGGGCGAAATCACCGTCGCGGCCGACGTCGACGCGGCGGGCAAGATCCTCAACGTCCGCCAGGTGCTGCAGCCGAGCGAGTTCTATCGCGCCGAGATCGGCAAGTGGACGAAGACGGACGTGCTCGTCAACTTCGGCCGCCCGGTCGAGACGTCGTATTTCCCGTTGATGAAGCGCGAGGTGTGGACGTACCGGTATCTCGAGGACAACGTCTGGTACCTGATGTACAGCTTTTATTTCGACCCGCAGGGCATTCTGCGCATGACGCAAAAGACGCCCGATCCGTTGCACGACCCCGATCGCCGCAATCTGTTTTGAATCGCGCCGATTCATTTCCGGACGATTTTCCGCCGCTTTTTCGAAATGGCCATTCACAAGCGATCGTGAATGGCCATTTGCTTTATTTCACCGCTCGATTCAATCGCGCGTCGCAGCTTTCGCGTCGTCGCGGCCGCACGTTCGGCCGCGCCGCTTTGTATGGCGGGCTTCCGCGCCGACCGCCGTCGTCGCGATTGCATGCGTTGCTTTGGTGCGCCGATGCACCTCGATACGTCAATTTGAAACAATTTGTTTCTCCTCACCCGAAGCGCTAGGGCATACCCCTAATATCAGTCGAAACCAACCTTTCAATTCAGAAAGCATGTCGATGCGTCGCTTTGAGCGATATTTCTCTGTCTCGATATAAAAGGAGTCCTGATGAACCGCCCCAAGAGCATGCTGGTTGCCAACATCGCCTGGGCCCGCGAAACGCGCGAACGCACGCCCGGCTTCTTCGACGCGCTCGCGCGCGGACAGAACCCGCGCGTGCTGTGGATCGGCTGCGCGGACAGCCGCGTGCCGGCCGAGACGATCACGCATTGCGCGCCCGGCGAACTGTTCGTTCATCGCAACATCGCGAACCTGTTCCATCCGGACGACGACAACGCCGCGAGCGTGCTCGAATACGCGGTGCGCGTGCTCGCAGTCGATCACGTGATCGTCTGCGGTCACTACGGATGCGGCGGCGTACGCGCATCGCTGCTGCCGCCGCCCGCCGATCTGCCGCACGTCGCGCGCCGGATCGCACCGCTCTGCTCGCTCGCGCGGCGCCATCGTCGCGAGCTCGACGGGCTCGACGATGCGGCCGCCGCCGATCGCCTCGCGGAGCTGAACGTGCTCGAGCAGGTGCGGCTGCTGCGCGCGTCGCCGATCGTGCGCGAGCGCGAACGGCCGCCGCTCGTGCACGGCTGGATCTTCTCGCTCGCCGACGGCCGCCTCAAGGAGCTCGATTCCGGATATGCGGCCGCCGCCGCCGATCCCGCCGCCGCCCCGGCCGCGATGGCCGACGCGCTCGGCTGATGCCCCTTTCCTCGCCCTCAACATCGCCCATCATGAAACTCAACGAGCGTCTCTCCACCGTGCCGCGCGACATCGTCGCCGGCATTGTCGTATTCCTCGTCGCGCTGCCGCTCTGCCTCGGCATCGCGAACGCCTCCGGCGTCGAACCGTTCGCCGGACTGATGTCGGGCATCGTCGGCGGCATCGTCGTCGCGCTGCTGAGCGGCTCATCGCTGTCCGTCAGCGGGCCGGCCGCCGGCCTCGTCGTGATCGTCGTCGACGGCATCGCGCAGCTCGGCAGCTTCTCCGCGTTCCTGCTCGCCGTGCTGCTGTCCGGCGTACTGCAGTTCGTGTTCGGCATGCTGCGCGCCGGGCGCTTCGCCGCGTACGTGCCGTCATCCGTCATCAAGGGCATGCTCGCCGCGATCGGCGTGCTGCTGATCGTCAAGCAGATTCCGTTCGCGCTCGGCATCGGCGGCGCGTCCGCGCAATCGTTTGCGTCGTGGTCCGCTCAGCCTGCCGCCTGGGCCGCGACCGCGATCGCCGTCGTGTCGCTCGCGCTGCTGGTCGCATGGGATTCGAGCGTGCTGCGCCGCTTCGCATGGGCGCGCGCGGTGCCGGCCCCGCTCGCGGTCGTCGTGCTCGGCATCGGCGCGACGCTCGTGCTCGGCGCAGTCGCACCGTCCGTCGCGCCGGGCGCCGCGCACCGCGTCGCGCTGCCGGAACTCGAATCGTTCGCGGCGTTCGCCGCGTCGCTGAAGCACGCGGAGCTGGGCCCGAACTTCGCGCAGCTCGCCAATCCCGACGTGTGGCGCGTCGCGATCACGCTGGCCGTCGTCGCGAGCCTCGAAACGCTGCTGTGCCTCGAAGCGGTCGAGCAGATCGATCCGAAGCGCCGGCCCGTGCAGCCCGATCGCGAACTGAAGGCGCAAGGCGTCGGCAATCTCGTCGCCGGTGCGGTCGGCGGCCTGCCGATCACCTCGGTGATCGTGCGCAGTTCGGTCAACGTCAATGCGGGCGCGCAAAGCCGCGTGTCGGCCGTCGTGCACGGCGTGCTGCTGCTCGTGAGCGTGTTCGCGCTGACCGGCCTGATCAACCTGATTCCGCTCGCGAGTCTCGCCGCGATCCTGATCCATACGGGCCTCAAGCTCGCGAAGCCGGCACTGTTTCGTGCCGTGCTCAAGCAGGGGCCGGCCGCGTTCGTCCCGTTCGCGGCCACGATCGCCGGCGTGCTGGCCGTCGATCTGCTGTTCGGCATCGCCGCCGGTCTCGCGTGCAGCGTGCTGACGGTCGCGGTCGCGAACCTGAAAAGCCCGGTCACGCTCGCGCAGCACGACGACCACTTCCTGCTGTCGTTCCGCAAGGACGTATCGTTCCTCGGCAAGGTTCAGGTCAAGCACCATCTGCGGCACATTCCGGACCGCGCGGCCGTGATCGTCGACGCGACGCGCGCCGACTACATCGATCACGACGTGCTCGAACTGCTCGACGCGTTCATCGCCGATGCGCCGCGACGCGGGATCGCCGTCGAGTTCCGCCGCCCGCACGCGCAGCCGGGCAGCGCACCGCGACGCTGGGGGTTCCGCGCGCCGGCCGCGGAATGACGCGCGCATAAAAAACGCCCCGGCGGCACAAGGCCGCTCGGGGCGTTTCGGCATGCGCGCGACGCGAGGCTCAGGAGCGCTGCGGGTTCAGCTTGTCGTCCTTCGAATGCAGCTTGTTCAGCGCGGCGATGTACGCCTTCGCCGAGGCGGCGACGATGTCGGGATCGGTGCCGACGCCGTTGACGATCCGGCCGCTCTTCGACAGCCGCACGGTCACTTCGCCCTGCGCCTGCGTGCCGGTCGTGATCGCGTTCACCGAGTACAGCAGCAGCTCGGAGCCGCTGCCCACCTCGCTCTCGATCGCGTTCAGCGTCGCGTCGACCGGGCCGTTGCCGCGAGCCTCGCCCGCCACTTCCTTGCCGTCGACCGAGAATACGACCTTCGCGTGCGGCTGCTCGCCCGTTTCCGAATGCTGCGACAGCGACACGAACTTGAAGTGTTCCTGCTCCTGCGCGAGCGCCGATTCCTGCGACACGATCGCGATGATGTCCTCGTCGAAGATTTCCGACTTGCGATCGGCGAGATCCTTGAAGCGCATGAACGCGGCGTTCAGTTCGGCTTCGCTGTCGAGCGACACGCCGAGCTCCTGCAGACGCTGCTTGAACGCGTTGCGGCCCGACAGCTTGCCGAGCACGATCTTGTTCGCGGTCCAGCCCACGTCTTCCGCACGCATGATCTCGTACGTGTCGCGCGCCTTCAGCACGCCGTCCTGGTGAATGCCGGACGCATGCGCGAACGCGTTCGCACCGACCACAGCCTTGTTCGGCTGGACGACGAAACCGGTGATCTGCGACACGAGCTTCGAGGTCGGCACGATCTGCGTGGTGTCGAGGCCGACGTCCAGACCGAAATAGTCCTTGCGCGTCTTCACGGCCATCACGATTTCTTCGAGCGACGTGTTGCCCGCGCGCTCGCCGAGACCGTTGATCGTGCACTCGACCTGACGCGCGCCACCGATCTTCACGCCGGCCAGCGAGTTCGCGACCGCCATCCCGAGATCGTTGTGGCAGTGCACCGAGAAGACCGCCTTGTCCGAGTTCGGAATGCGCTCGCGCAGCGTCTTCACGAGGTTGCCGTACAGCTCGGGCACGCCGTAACCGACCGTGTCGGCGATGTTGATCGTCGTTGCGCCCTCGGCGATCACCGCTTCCAGCACGCGGCACAGGAAGTCCATGTCGGAGCGGCTGCCGTCTTCCGGCGAGAATTCGACGTTGTCGGTGAACTTGCGCGCGAAGCGCACCGCGAGACGCGCCTGCTCGAACACCTGGTCGGGCGTCATCCGCAGCTTCTTCTCCATATGCAGCGGCGACGTCGCGATGAACGTGTGGATCCGGAAGCTCTCGGCCGGCTTCAGCGCGTCGGCCGCACGCTGGATGTCCTTGTCGTTCGCGCGTGCCAGCGAGCAGATCGTGCTGTCCTTCACGAGACCGGCGATCGTATGGATCGCGTCGAAGTCGCCGTTCGAGCTGGCCGCGAAGCCCGCTTCGATCACGTCGACCTTCATGCGCTCCAGATGCTTCGCGATGCGGATTTTCTCTTCCTTCGTCATCGACGCACCGGGCGATTGTTCGCCGTCACGCAAGGTCGTATCGAAAATGATCAGCTTGTCTGTCATGGGGAGGCTCCAGGGCTCTTTATACGGAAGTCAACGTAATGAGATCGCGCCACCGCTGGCGACGCTCAACAACAGACGAGGCTTGACGGAGGGCGAGAACGGTCAGCGCGGCAGGCGCGCCGAAGCTAGCGCGCGTAGCGGCGCACCGGCTAGAAGGAGGGAGAGGCGGGAGAACGCAGTCATGCCGGAGACTATAGCGGCATTCCGCAACGTACGCAATCGGACGGCGCCCGAAGCGCGACGCACGCGCCAGCGAAACAGGGACAAATAAAAACGGCGGCCTCGAGGCCGCCGTTGCATGCAGAGCGATGCGTCAGTGATCGCGCTGCGACGAGCGCGCGGGATTCGCGCGTCCGCGCACGGCCATGTAGGCCCAGAACACGTAGCCGGACAGCCCGTACAGCACGAACAGGCAGAACAGCATCAGCGGCGGATCGGACGACACCAGCACGAACGCGACGACGACGAGCAGGATTGCCGCGAACGGCACGCGGTGGCGGACGTCGAGCGCCTTGCCGCTGTAGAACGGCGCGTTCGACACCATCGTCACGCCTGCGTAGATCGTCAGCGCGAACGCGACCCACGGCAGCCAGCCGAGCTTCATCGGCACGCGGTTGTCGGTCGCGAGCCAGACGAATCCGGCGATCAGCGCGGCGGCGGCCGGGCTCGGCAGGCCCTGGAAGAAACGCTTGTCGACGACGCCGATATTCGTGTTGAAACGCGCGAGACGCAGCGCGGCGCCCGAGCAGTAGACGAATGCGGCGAGCCAGCCCCAGCGGCCGAGATCCTTCAGCACCCACTCGTACATCACGAGCGCCGGCGCGACGCCGAACGACACCATGTCCGACAGGCTGTCGAATTGCTCGCCGAAGGCGCTCTGCGTGTGCGTCATCCGCGCGACGCGGCCGTCCATTCCGTCGAGCACCATCGCGACGAAGATCGCGATCGCGGCGATTTCGAACCGCACGTTCATCGCCTGCACGACCGCGAAGAAGCCGCAGAACAGCGCGGCCGTCGTGAACGCGTTCGGCAGCAGATAGATGCCGCGGGTCTTCAGGAACCGCTGGCGCGCGGCGCGGCGGCTCTCGATCGGTGCCGGCTCGGGCGTGAGCGCCTTGTTGCGGCGGAACGAGCGCGGCGGCTGGTTGACGCCGTTGCGCGGGCGGCGCGGTTTGAATGCGGCCATCGTGCGCCTCGCCGCTTACTGTTCGAGCTCGGCGAGGATCGTCGACGACGCGTACACCTTCTCGCCGATCGACACCTTCGCGCGGCTGCCGAGCGGCAGATACACGTCGACGCGCGAACCGAAGCGGATGAAACCGTAGCGCTGACCGCGCGACAGCGGCTCGCCGGCACGCACGTAGCAGAGAATCCGGCGCGCGATGAGGCCGGCGATCTGCACGGAGGTCACGGTCTTGCCGCTTGCCGTCTGGATCACGACCGCGTTGCGCTCGTTTTCGGTCGACGCCTTGTCGATCGCCGCGTTCAGGAATGCGCCCGGGAAGTATTCGACCTTCGTGATCGCGCCGTCGACGGGCGAACGCTGCGAGTGCACGTTGAAGACATTCATGAACACGCTGATTTTCAGCGCTTCGCGATTCGCATACGGATCGTGCGCGGTCTCGACCGCGACGATCCGGCCGTCCGCCGGGCACAGCACCGCATTCGGCTGCGCCGGAATCGGGCGCTGCGGATCGCGGAAGAACTGGACGACGAAAACGAGCAGGAGCCAGAACGGCCACGCGAAGCCGAAGCCCCCGACGGCGTGGATCAACAGCGCGATGACGGCTGCAATCGCGATGAACGGCCAGCCTTCGCGCGCGATGATCGGATGAGGATAGTTCATGGATTCGTTCTGTGTTCGGTGAATTGCAAAGCACGTAGCATAGCAAAAGCCGCCCGGGGCACTGCTGCCTTCGGGCGGCTTTTTGACACCGACCCTCCGTTCGAAGGGCCGGAACAGCACGCGGTGCTTAGTTCTTCGTCTGGTCGACGAGCTTGTTCTTCGCGATCCACGGCATCATCGCGCGCAGCTTCGCGCCGACCTGCTCGATCTGGTGCTCGGCCGTCAGGCGGCGACGCGACTGCAGCGTCGGTGCGCCCGCCTTGTTTTCCAGAATGAAGCTCTTCGCGTATTCGCCGGTCTGGATGTCGGTCAGGCACTGCTTCATCGCCTTCTTCGTCTCTTCCGTGACGACGCGCGGGCCCGTCACGTACTCGCCGTACTCGGCGTTGTTCGAGATCGAGTAGTTCATGTTCGCGATGCCGCCTTCGTAGATCAGGTCGACGATCAGCTTCAGTTCGTGCAGGCACTCGAAGTACGCCATTTCCGGCGCGTAGCCCGCTTCGACCAGCGTTTCGAAGCCGGCCTTGATCAGCTCGACGGTACCGCCGCACAGCACGGCCTGCTCGCCGAACAGGTCGGTTTCGGTCTCTTCACGGAAGTTCGTCTCGATGATGCCGGCACGGCCGCCGCCGTTCGCTGCCGCGTACGACAGCGCGATGTCGCGCGCCGCGCCCGACTTGTTCTGCGCCACGGCGATCAGGTGCGGCACGCCGCCACCCTGCGAGTACGTGCCGCGCACGGTGTGGCCCGGTGCCTTCGGCGCGATCATGATCACGTCGAGGTCGGCGCGCGGGATCACCTGGCCGTAATGGACGTTGAAGCCGTGCGCGAATGCGAGTGCCGCGCCCTGCTTGATGTTCGCGTGCACTTCCTTCGCGTAGACGTCGGCGATCTGCTCGTCCGGCAGCAGCATCATCACGACGTCGGCGCCCTTCACCGCTTCCGCGATTTCCTTCACCGCGAGGCCCGCGTTCTCGGCCTTGCTCCACGACGCGCCGCCCTTGCGCAGACCGACCGTCACGTTCACGCCGCTGTCCTTCAGGTTCAGCGCGTGTGCGTGGCCTTGCGAGCCGTAGCCGATGATCGTGACTTGCTTGCCCTTGATGAGGGAGAGGTCGGCGTCTTTGTCGTAGAAAACGTTCATGGTGGTTCCTTCGCTAATTCAAAAATTCAACGATTCGTTCAAATGGAGTACTGCGGGCCGGGACCTGACGGCGCACCCGGCGTGCCGTGCGGCGTACCGCCCGGCATCACACCTTCAGGATGCGCTCGCCCCGTCCGATGCCGGAGCTGCCGGTGCGCACGGTCTCGAGGATCGCACCCGCGTCCAGCCCCTGGATGAATGCGTCGAGCTTGTCGCTCGCGCCCGTCAATTCGATCGTGTAGGTCTTCTCGGTCACGTCGATGATGCGGCCGCGGAAAATATCCGACATCCGCTTCATTTCTTCGCGCTCCTTGCCCACTGCACGGACCTTGATCAGCATCAGCTCGCGTTCGATGTGTGCACCGTCGGTCAGGTCCACCACTTTCACCACCTCGATCAGGCGGTTCAGATGCTTCGTGATCTGTTCGATCACGTCGTCGGAGCCAATGGATACGATGGTGAGCCGCGACAGCGATTGGTCTTCGGTCGGCGCCACCGTCAAGGTTTCGATGTTGTAGCCGCGTGCGGAAAACAGACCGACCACGCGCGACAGCGCACCCGGTTCGTTTTCCAGCAGGACGGAAATGATGTGTCTCATGTTCGCTTCTTCCAGAATGTGTCCGTGTCGATTCACTCGCGCCGCGCGCCGCCCGGTGCCGCACCGCCCTTCGTGAAGGCGGCGGCCCCGCGCGCTGCGCGCGTCGCGCCGTTACAGATCTTCCGATCCGAGCAGCATCTCGGTGATGCCCTTGCCGGCCTGGACCATCGGCCAGACGTTTTCGGTCGGATCGGTCTGGAAGTCGAGAAACACGGTGCGGTCCTTCAGGCGCAGCGCCTCCTTCAGCGCCGGCTCCACATCCGAAGTCTTTTCGATCCGCATGCCGACATGGCCGTACGCTTCGGCAAGCTTCACGAAATCGGGCAGCGCATCCATGTACGAATGCGAATAGCGCTTGCTGTATTCGATCTGCTGCCACTGGCGAACCATGCCGAGGTAGCGGTTGTTCAGCGAAATGATCTTCACGGGCGTGTCGTACTGCAGGCAGGTCGACAGTTCCTGGATGCACATCTGGATCGAGCCTTCGCCCGTGATGCACAGCACGTCGTCGTCCGGGTGCGCCATCTTGACGCCCATCGCCGCCGGCAGGCCGAAGCCCATCGTGCCGAGCCCGCCGGAATTGATCCAGCGGCGCGGCTTGTTGAAACGGTAGAACTGCGCAGCCCACATCTGGTGCTGGCCGACGTCGGAGCACACGAACGCGTTGCCGTCCGTCAGTTCCCATGCCTTCTCGACCACGTACTGCGGCTTGATGATCTCGCTCTCGCGGTCGTACTTCAGGCAGTCCTTCGCGCGCCAGCTCTCGATGTCCTTCCACCATTGCGCGAGCGCTTCGGTATCGGGGCCGTGCTCGGCCGTCTGCAGCTGCTCGATCAGCTCCTTCAGCACTTCCTTCACGTCGCCGACGATCGGGATGTCGACCTTCACGCGCTTCGAGATCGACGACGGGTCGATGTCGATGTGGATGATCTTGCGCGGACGCGATGCGAAGTGCGCCGGATCGCCGATCACGCGATCGTCGAAGCGTGCGCCGATCGCGATCAGCACGTCGCAGTGCTGCATCGCCATGTTGGCTTCGTACGTGCCGTGCATGCCGAGCATGCCGAGGAATTTCTTGTCCGACGCGCGATAGCCGCCGAGGCCCATCAGCGTGTTCGTGACCGGATAGCCGAGCAGATCCGCGAACTGGTTCAGCTCGCGCGACGCATCGGCGAGGATGATGCCGCCGCCCGTATAGATGTACGGACGCTTGGCCGACAGCAGCAGCGACACGGCCTTGCGGATCTGGCCCGAGTGGCCCTTCGTGACCGGGTTGTACGAGCGCAGCGACACGCTCTTGACGGGCTCGTACTGGCACGGCGTCTTCGAGATGTCCTTCGGGATGTCGATCAGCACCGGGCCCGGACGGCCGGTGCGCGCGATGTAGAACGCCTTCTTGACGGTCTGCGCGAGGTCGCGCACGTCCTTCACGAGGAAGTTGTGCTTCACGCACGGGCGCGTGATGCCGACCGTATCGCATTCCTGGAACGCGTCCTGGCCGATCGCTGCGGTGGGCACCTGGCCGCTGATCACGACCATCGGGATCGAATCCATGTAGGCCGTCGCGATGCCGGTGACCGCGTTCGTCACGCCGGGGCCCGACGTCACGAGGCACACGCCGACCTTGCCGGTGGAGCGCGCATAGGCATCGGCTGCGTGCACGGCCGCCTGTTCGTGGCGCACCAGCACGTGCTGAATCTTGTCCTGCTTGTAAAGCTCGTCGTAGATATAGAGAACCGAGCCGCCGGGATAGCCCCAGATGAATTCGACGTTTTCGTCGGCCAGTGCCTTCATGAGCACGGTGGCGCCGATGGAGTCGCTATCGGGAGGGGAAAGGGGTTCCGACGTGGAGAATTCCGCGCTGGGCATGTTCATTTTGACCTTTCGAATTTTCGGCAAAAAATTGATCGGGTGCTCTCTGCCGGGCTTGTGGCTCGGGTTCAAGCGGCGCGTCCAGTTGAAGGGCGGGCTTCATGGGCCAGCCTCAAATGAGACCATCACTTCATGTTGCGAATCGCCGACGATAGCGGCTCGCCGATGCGCCGTCAAGCAAAATATCCCGCAGCGCATCATGCGCGGCCGGACACGCACGACCGGCGCGGCTCGCGCACAACGCGTACGCCGCGCGTCGGTGCCAAGCGGCGCGAAAATTTGTTAGCATCCGCGGGTTTTACGAAATTTTTCGACCTTTCACACCACGCAGCGGTCCGCAGCGCATACCTTCACGGAATGGCATCAGACAAGGAACTCGCCGACTTTCTGGCGGGCGTCGAAAGGCGCGCGTTCAAGCAGGCTGCGTACGCGGTGCGTGACGACGATGCGTCGCTGGACATCGTGCAGGACGCGATGATCAAGCTGGCGGAGAAATACGGCGACCGGCCGGCGGCCGAGCTGCCGCTGCTGTTCCAGCGGATTCTGCAGAACGCGATCCACGACTGGTTTCGCCGGCAGAAGGTCCGCAACACGTGGGTCACGCTGTTCTCGTCGCTCAATACCACCGACGACGACGATTTCGACCCGCTCGAAACGCTCGAGACCGCGGACGACAATCCCGGCGTGGAGAGCAGCGAGCATCGCCTCGAGCGCGAACAGGTTCTGGCCCTGATCGACGAAGAGATCCAGAAATTGCCGGCGCGTCAACGGGAAGCGTTCCTGATGCGTTACTGGGAAGATATGGATGTCGCCGAGACTGCAGCCGCGATGGGATGCTCCGAAGGCAGCGTCAAGACGCATTGCTCGCGAGCCACCCACGCCCTGGCGCTAGCGCTCAAGGCCAAAGGAATCACGCTATGAGCTCCGCTCCCGCAAACCGAGAACTCGAATTCGCGCTGAAGGTGCGTCGCGCGCTCGACGAGCGCGCGGCCGCGCTGCCCGGCGCCACCACCGAGCGGCTGGCCGCGGC